>JANOUH010000500.1:0-15660 GCA_031416795.1 Cytophagales bacterium
ACCCCCGCTTTTTAAACTAAAAACTATGGGGAGAAAACTTTTTCAAGTTTGCCCCAGGAGGGGCTTCTATCGGCTATGCATAAAAACAATTTTGAGGCGCTACACCAATGTCTTTTTCTCTTAAGTTAACGACTATGGTGAAGACACAGACCGAGGTAAGCAAGGACTTAACCAGAGCAGAATGCAAATAAAAAACATCACGATCATCGGTACTGGAACATTAGGAAGCCGCATTGGATTGCAGGCAGCGATCTCCGGATACCACGTTACATTTTATGACATCACCGAACCGATATTAGATCAGGCCAAAATGGTGATGGATAAAATCATGCGGCAACTCATCAAAGCAAACCTGCTTACGGAAGAAAAAAAATCAGAAGCGGTTGCTCGAATGCATTACACAACCGATCTACGTGAGGCATTAAACGATTGCGACTTCATCAGCGAAAGCGTAACCGAGGAATTATCCATCAAAGAAAAAGTGTGGAAGCAAATTGGGGAACTGGCTCCAGCCAAAACCATCTTCACCACCAACACTTCCTATTTACTTCCATCACAACTCGCAACCATCTCCGGCCGAACAGAAAAATTCTGCGCCTTTCATTTTCACGATGTGTTTTATGCACGCGTGGTGGATATCATGCCGCACCCGACAACGGATGATTCACTGATTCCACTCTTGCAGGAATTGGGTAAATCACTTAATCAAGTGCCGGTAATTGTGAAGAAAGAATCACCGGGATACATTTTTAATTTTATGTTGATGGCACTACTGGGTGCAGCCGGAAGATTGAAAACTAAAGACATCGCCAGCATTGAAGACATTGATCGTTCGTGGATGGTAAACTTTCATATGCCAACCGGTCCGTTTGGTATTATTGATAACATTGGTCTTGATACGGCCTGGCATGTGGTGAAAGAAAGAGACGATGCGCCATCGCAAGCTTTCGCCAAGCTGTTGAAGGAATATATTGATCAAGGTAAGCTGGGAGAAAAAACCGGAGAAGGATTTTATAAATATCCGAAGCCTGCTTATCGAGATGTGGATTTTTTGAAGGGGTAGTTAACCCATCCAGTTTAGATATTTTAATGACAACTTGAGTTTTTCAAATTATTGAAGGTAGCGCTATGAGCGAAAACAGTTGTTCGTCTTACAATTTGAAGAACCAAAGTCCAAATCATTAGTGAGTTGATGGATAACCTATTGGAAAAATAGATCAATAGAAATCTTCTTTTGTGCGACCATCTAATCCATTTACCCTGGCAAATGTCCATTTGTTGCGGTCGGCTTGTTCTTTCACAAGCCAGGCAATCTGGTGCATGGCGTCTTCGTCATCCGAGCCCATGACTTCAAGATAGATGGGATAAAGAAGAATAAAGGTAGTTGGGAATGGAATGTTTTTGCTACCAGTCCACGCTTTGAGTTTTTCTATGGCATCAGGAATATGCTCGCAGTGATCAATAAAAATCTCTTTTCGGATTCCATCTTCGGTTACGCCAAGTTCTACCGAAAAAGGAGGCTCCTTCGAAGGGTCTGCATGAAACAATGTCCAGTGGATTGAAGTCATCATATAATTCGTATGCTGATTAATACTAGTTCAAATTAAATGTACATAATTATTTCCTCCATTTTTCATAATCATGTTTCACATGAAAGAAAAAAGCAATGGTACATTACTTTTGTAAACTTAAAATGGTTAAGTCAATAATCTGGTGACCTTGCTTTGAGTTTGGTCATTATGTATTGCCAATCATAGCATTTTCTTTTTATCTTGTCCTCCTAAAATCGTTATCTGCTTCCATTACTTTTAATTGCACTGACTTCTGTAGCTCAGCGTGCCATCACACCTCCCGACATGTATAAAATCCGCTCCATCAGCGACCCACCGGTTTCGCCCGATGGCAAATGGGAACTATTGAAGGAATATATCTATCAGGGAAAGTTGGGAGAAAAAACAAGAGAAAGATTTTATAAATATCCGAAGCCAACTTATCGCGATGTAGATTTTTTGAAGGGGTGAGAAACTATTATTGTGGGAATTCTATCTTTAAAATTTCCTTTAGATCATTACCATTCTTTGATAGATCCTTGGTAATTATTTCCCAAAGTGTTTCATGATCTACTTGAAAATAGGCGTGACTTACAATATTTCGTAAACGGTACATTTTATCCCAAGGAACTTCGGGATGCCTTTTTTGAAGATCCATTGGAATTTTTCGGGCAGCTTCACCAATAATCTCAAAGTTTCGTGCCACAGCATCCACCACCAAGAAATTTTTTTGAAAGGATTACGAAGTGAAGCCCTTGAGTATATTGTATAATCCGTTCAATAGAAGTGATCATGTCAAGCAAATAAAGATCAGCGCGTCTTTGTTGCTTCATACATATTTTACTTGATCAAGAATAATTTCTTTTAATGGAGACTTCAGTGCCTTTGCAGAGACTAAGTCTATTGTCAGTTGAAGTTTGTTCTCCAGCAAAGTCTCCAGATCAAAAAATTCCCATCCCAGGGGCTTATTGAACTCAACAAGAATATCTAAATCTGAATTTTCCGTGGCAGTGCCATCTGCATAAGATCCAAAATAACCAATGCGATCAACAAAGAATTTTTCCTTGAGAATCGGTTTGAGTTCAGTCAGTTTGTATTCGATATCATGTTGTGAAAGCATGATCAAATATAGTGATCTTCAATTTTATATAAAGGGGACTTCGTTTAATTACTTTTTCTTTTATCTTGGCCCTATGAAAAAACTATGTTTACTCCCCTTGCTATTCATAGCACTTACTTCCCCGGCTCAGCGCCCCGTCACACCATCCGATATTTATAAAATGCGCTCCATCAGCGACCCACAGGTTTCGCCCGATGGCAAATGGGTGGCGTATGTGTTGTCATCGCCTGATTCGGTAAAAGATAATTCAGATAGCGATATCTGGATGATCAGCTGGGATGGAAAAGAATCTGTAAAGCTTACCGCCAGCAAAGAAGGTGAAAGCAAACCTCGGTGGACACCCGATGGAAAATACCTCACCTTTCTTTCATCGCGCTATGAAACCAAGAAATCACAAATCTGGCGCCTGGATCGCAGGGGTGGAGAAGCAGAAAAGTTAACCGATCTTAAATACAGCATCAGCGACTATGTATGGAGCCCCGATTCCAAAAAGATTGCGCTGATCATTAAAGATCAGGAGTCGAAGGAGGAGGAAGAAAAAAAGGATAAGAAAGCAAAGCCCATCATGATCGATCGCTATCACTTCAAAGCCGATGGTGATGGCTACCTCGAACGCAAACGCAATCATCTTTATGTGTTTGATGTAGAAACTAAAAAACTCGACACCCTGACCACCGGAGATTTTGATGAAGCAAATCCGATCTGGTCGCCCGATAGCAAGAAGATTGCTTTTGTAAGTAACCGCACCGCTGATCCTGATCGCAACGGCAACACCGATCTGTGGGTGATGGGTGCAAAGAAAGGATCACCACTAAAGCAATTGACAACGTGGCAAGACAGTGACACCAATCCATCATGGAGCCCCGATGGAAAATGGATCGCCTACCTGAAATCGCAAACACCGGAGTATGATATTTATGATCAGGGACAAATTGCACTCATCTCTGCAGATGGCGGAACACCAAAAATTTTAAACGCTACATTAGATCGCGATGTATCAGCACCTCGTTGGTCTGCCGATAGCAAGTCGGTTATGGTGACCATGGAGGATGATCGCAGAAGTCATGTTACTTCGTTTGATCTCGATGGAAAGATGAAAGCAATCACCAGTGGTGATCGCGTGTTCAATTCACTGCAACCTGGTGCAGGAGATACCTGGGTAACCTTAAGCAGCGACCCCATGACACCCAGTGAAATTTATGTTATTGAAAACGGAAACGCGCGCAGGCTCACACACATTCACGATGAATTTTTAAAGTCGCTTACGTTAGCTACCGTAGAAGCCTTTGATTCGAAAAGCAAAGACGGCACACGTGTTGGCAACTTCCTCTTCTGGCCGGCAGGAAAATCGAAAGACCAAAAGCTTCCGCTGATCTTGTGGATACATGGTGGCCCAACATCACAGGATGATTTTAGTTTTGATTTGATCCCACAGCTTTTTGCCGCACAAGGTTATGCGGTGGCCACGGTAAATTATCGCGGCAGCAACGGACGAGGAATGGCGTTCAGCAAAGCCATCTCGGGCGATTGGGGAAATAAGGAAGTGATGGATATTTTGGGAGCCACTGATCATCTGATCAAAATAGGCAAAGCAGATCCAAATAAGTTGGGCATTGGTGGATGGAGTTACGGAGGCATTCTTACTGACTATGTTACGGCTACTGATCCACGCTTCAGAGCAGCAGCGAGTGGCGCAGGCAGTGCTATGCAGTTGTCCATGTATGGAACCGATCAATACACCATTCAATATGAAACGGAGTTGGGTGTGCCGTGGAAAAATATGGACAAGTGGATGAAAGTATCGTATCCGTTTATGAATGTGGAGAAGATAAAAGCCCCCACACTCTATATGGTAGGTGAAGAAGACTTTAATGTGCCCGCTGCCGGCAGCGAACAAATGTATCAAGCATTAAAAACGTTGGGCGTGCCCACGCAGTTTGTTGTTTATCCGGAACAAAACCATGGCCTTGTTGTCCCGAGCTATCAGAAAGATCGCTACACGCGGTACATCGATTGGTTTAATAAGTATTTGCATTCCGATAAGCTGAATGAGAAGTTGCCTCCGAAGAAGTAACTTAATGAGTTCGATAGCACGATTGGAGCGCAATACGTGTCCTATATTAATATCCCCATCCTTTGAGAAGTGAGTCCATATCTCTTTTTGGAGAGGTTTGAATACCGGTTGCTTTACTTTTAAGATAAAAGTATATTGGTGAAGAGTAATCTTGAGCATCCTTTACTTGAATAACCTCCACATTTTTATCAGTACATCTCTGATGAAACATCCTATATGCTTTTAGTTCCTCAATAATATTGATTAACCTTTCAGTAGGTAGTTTCATTGAATCTAAAATCGTAGCTGCAAGGAAATCAATCTGCTCATCATCCATTTCTTTGCAGAATGCTAAATCCCTATCTTCCTTTTTATTCCTTTTTGATTCCAGCAAACCAACCACTGCAATTTGATTAGGAGAAATTTCAAACTCTATCTCTATTTCGTTTTTTGTTTTATACAAGTCAATTTTGTTGTGTGAATGTTCGATGAAATAAACCCGATCAGCAAGTTCAACTAAATTGATCAAATTGCACAGTGCGTTGTAAGCGTCCCTGTAGAGAGAGAGATTGGTGAAACTGTTAAAAGCGTTTGCGGCATTAGAAATTCTATCAAGTAATTTTTGATGGTATTCAACACCTAGTGGGATATCAAATGCAATTAATTTTAATTGAATTAGTAAGAAGTGTCTTACGTCCAAAGCATAGGCGTTTGTGGCAACTAGTCTGTCAGCGTTAGTTTTAGCCTTACCAGCAACTTCTGATATAATACTGCTGATTTTTATTTCGAGATTATAGGTCTTTTTTGCTGCACGGATTCTTTCTTCTATCGGTATTTGTTCGCCCAGCGCTTCACGAATCTGCATCCCTCCGAGTGATGAAGTTAAAACACAACTTGACAAAAGAGATAAATTTTCACAATTCCAAAGCATGTTAAGGCCCTTATTTCGGTCATTAAAATCTGTACTTCTAATTATTTCAAAGACTTCCTCAATGGAGTGCATGAATTCTTCTGGAACATTGACCAAAGCCTTTACATTTAAAAGCTCATATTGAATAATATTCAATCTAATAATTAGGTTATTTCTATTATCCAGACTTAACCTGCTTAGTTCTTTTAATTTGAAAAGAAAATCATTGTAATTAATGTACCCTAATGCAAGTTGATTCTTGAGTATTAGAAATTGAATCATCAAATTCTCATCATGTGTGAGGGCAATTTTTATTAATTTATTACAAAATGTTTGTGATTCACCAATGAGACCAGATTCTGAATAGGCGACTGCAGCAACAATTAAAATATTTTTACTGCGATAAACTAGAATATGAGGTACACTTGACACCATTTTGAAAATCATGTCTATTTCGTAATCATTAATTAATGATAGACCGTGCTCTTCTAGAAACTTTAGTTTATGATCTAAGTTGTTGAAATCATATTTAAAATCCTTATCTATATTGAGCATTGGTAATCCATACTTCGGGCCAAACGAATTTTGCATTCTTAGTGCTTGTTCAAAGCGATTATGTATGGTTTTATGGATATCGCTGGCAGTGTCTTTTGATAGGATGTTAACTGAAGGAATGTGGATATTTACTTTGTCGTTTGCTTGCCATTCAGTGGATTCACGTTCGTCCATCAAACGGGTATATAGCTTATCAGCGTATTCATAAAGGTATTTATGCTCCTCAACTGAATACAACACAATAATTCCCATGGCTGGAATCCGTCTCATCAGATACCCAAGTCGCGATGTCTCGAATGGATATGAAACGAATTTTCCATCATTTACTGTTTTGAGAGTCTCAATGCTCTTTAACTGAATAGGGAATTTCCAACTTGAAGACCTCTCTCCATCCAAAATAAGCTCAACATCAAAATCACAACCTTTGTCCGGAACTTCCGATCTGCAGATAAAGCCGGCATCCTGATTTAAAAACTGTCGCAAACCCAATTCTGATTTTTCACTATTTCGAGAGAAGGTATCAACAACAGGAGAATCAAGAAAAGCCATTTAAGTCGAGTGTATTTAAAATCGCTGAGTTCGAAGTAAGATTCGGTTTGGAGGGGAGAGGAATTGTTTGAAAAACACCTTCAAGATCATTTTATCTACTACCAATCACTCTTACTCGGATTTGATGGATTCAAAACAAATTGTTTTACTTCAGTTGAAAGGTTGTTAAAATATGAAACAACATCATCCCAACCTTGTTTAAACATAGTCCTTTCCGTCCCATCAGGCTTATATAACCCTGCAGGATCTAATGCATACCAGCCACCAGATGAATATTGACTACTTGGACTATAAGATTCTAAATCAATAATAGAAAATTTAATTTTGCCATCTTTAAAGTGAAATTCAATCTGATACCTAATATCAGAAAGAGATTTCATCCCTAAAGACTTGAATGAATAAATATTCTTACCAACACCTTGTATTCTTATATATTCGTTTTCAATCTTAGCTTTTATAACTTCATCAGGTGTATTATAGTTACGTTTTATCCAATCAATAGTTCTTAAATATTCATCTTTTGCAGTTAGGTCTTTGGTTTCTAGAACTATGTAATCAGTAAGCCCATTTTCAAAGGATACAGTAAATACATCATGACTAACTTTTTCTGTGGTTACACCCTGTATAGTTACCCTTACTTTGGCTGACTTCAATTTAATTGCTAACTGATTTGCTTGTTCATCATTCGATAAAATATCCACTGATGAAATATCAGAATATTTAACAAATGAACCGACAATAAAGACTTGAGTTTCATTTGTTGCAACAATCGTAGCACTGAGTTTTTCAGCATCTTTTTTAATTATTGTTACTGGTTGTGCCAACATGCTAGAAAAAACAGTTAATCCAAGTATGATAAGAATAAACTGAAAAATATTACTGGTGGATTTCATAGAATTCTAATTTAGATTAAAGCCTAATTAAAATAACCACTAAAGCCGATTATTTCCAAATCCAGAACTGTCTCAATTGAGTTTAGATATATTTGCAGCTAATTCAGTTTAACTGATGCATCATGCCCAAACGATTAAGACTTTCAGAACTCATCAGTGAAATAGACGATGTCATTCAAGACCGGTTTGCAGGAGAAACGTTTTGGATCACGGCAGAGATCACAGATGTAAAAAAACAACCTGACAAGCGCTGGTGTTTTTTAAAGTTCATTGAAAAAGAAGGCAACCTCATCACTGCTGAAATCAAAGGTGTGTTCTGGTCAACTGCGTATGACAATGTCGTGCGGTTTGAAAAACTTTCCGGTCAACTTTTCGCCAGTGGCCTGGAGATTACGTGCCAGGTAAGAGTGCGTTTTCATAATCGCTTCGGCATCGACCTTGAAGTGTTGGAGATCGATCACTCCTATGCCCTCGGCAAACTGGAAACGGAGCGACAGCAAACGTTGGATCGGTTAGTCAACGAAAACCCCACACGCATTCGCCTGGTGGATGGATACTATTTCACCAACAACAAATCATTGGAGTTGCCGATTGTGTTGCAGCGTATCGCGTTGGTTACGGCACCGGATTCCGATGGGCAGCGGGATTTCAAACAGGAGATCGCGAACAATCCTTATGGCTATGCTTTTTCGATGACTGAGTTTTTAACGCAGATACAAGGAGACAATTCCAGCAACCTCATTATTCAAAAACTAAAACAGATTGAAGCTGAAAAAGAAAACTTCGATGTGGTGGCCATTGTGCGTGGTGGTGGTTCGCAAACCGATTTCAAACCTTTTGATGATTACGAGTTATCAAAGTATGTGGCTTCTTTTCCATTGCCGATTTTTACAGGTATTGGTCACGATAGAAACACAAGCATCGTTGATCTGATGGCCCGTCAGCACAAGACACCTACCAAAGTGGCGAGCAGCATTGTAGAACACAACTTCAACTTTGAAAGTGAAATCATCGAATTGAAAGATCGTCTGTTGGACACAACAGAACGGATGATCGACAAAGCCAAAGACAACTTACTTCAACTGAAAAGAACGGTGAAAGCGTATAGCCCGTCAACGATTTTAAGTAAAGGATACGCCATTATCACCAGCAATGATCAGATTATTATTGATCCCAACGACATCAAGCCGAATTCAGAGATAAAAACTATTTTGAAAAACGAAGTCATTCACAGTACCGTAACCAAAAAATCAAAACATGAACTTGACCTATAACCAGGCCTACAACGAGCTCTCAAAACTTGTTGACCAGATCGAAGACGACAAAATTCAACTCGATACCCTTGCAGATAAAGTGAAGCAAGCCAAAGAATTAATTGACTATTGTGAAACAAGATTGCGATCTATTGATAAAGATGTGGAGGCAGCATTAACAGACAAGAAGGCAAAGAAGAAAACCAAATAGCGCTTAATTATCCGTGGTCTGTGTCCTCACCATGCACAGACCGAGGAACAAGAAGAACAGCAAGTAAATCTGTCTGATGGAATTGTTTTATAAGAAATCAATCTGGATCACGGGCTTCACAATTTTGATGTCTCGACAATCATGTGAACAATGAATGTGACGAATCCAAACACCAGAACAATCCTTTCGATATTCGTGCGCTTGGTGTAAAAGGCAAAGGCAGTTAATAGTAAAGCAATTACCCGGAACAAGTTCTCTAAATCCATTAGCTTTTGCTCCATTAGATTTGCAGTAACGGCATTGGCTAGCATGGTGATGCCGAACAGCAGGAATATTATCTTTTTATGAGATAAATAAAATACTTTGAGATCGTTGTTGTCATTATTTTTAATCAGAGGAAATAAAACGGCCGTTAAAGCAAAAAATGCTATCGGTACAAGAAGAGAAAGAATGAAATAGTTAATGTTTATTGTTATGAACTTTTCACGTGGCCATGAGCCAGTCCAAAAATCCAGTAGCAGACCAAACGCAAGTAAGCTCCAGCCAAAATGATCTTTGCTAAAGGTTAGCGTATCAAACTTAGAAATGAAGTTACCCCAACCAGAGAAAAATCGTGAAGCAATAGACCCATACACAAAGGCAATAAAAATCGTGAGATACTCAGTTAATGAAAAGCCTTCAATGTTATCATGCAATACAACAGGCTGACGAACAATATAAACAAGAAGCATTATCCACCCAATGACAAGAATGGATCGATGAATGAAAATGGATTGGCTCATGTACCCCGCGAGTGCAATGAAAATAGCGACCCCATTGAGGTAATTGTTTGCAAAGAAAAGGCGTTTAAAGAAGTAATCATTAATCAAAAAGGTGACGAATAGCCCGATTAAGACAAGATAATTACGCTTGCGTATCGAGTAATAATGGTTCCGTAAATCAAGAAATCGGTCATCACTTAATGGAGGGAATAGGAGCACCGAAATAAGATAAAAGAAAATGGGAGGCAGCAGTGAGATATAATACAATAAGGTCTGGTGAATGAAGTTTCCCTTGATCCAGGAACCCCACCAGTTGACAATTAGCAATCCAAAAATCAGCAACGTCCAGAGCAGATGTTCTTTACTGAATTTTATAGACTGCCTGAAATTGATCATAGCACCCCAACCAGAAAAAAAACGAGTGGCTACGTATCCATAAATAAATGCAGTAAAGACAGATAGATATTCAACAATGGTAAAAGAATTAAGAGTGCCTTCCATAACATGAGGGTGTTTTGGTTTAACAAATCTTTTCTGTCTGATAAACTTACCGAAAAATTATCCTGAAATTCTACGTATCCCGGTGCATATCCGCGTTACCACTTTTCCAATCCTAATAATTTTTTTCCAAGTGGAGTTAGCTCAGCCGTTTTATATCGCGTTTGTTCCCACTTTCGTGGATCCCCAGGAAAGGCATAACCTTCAGGCGCAATGCGATCTCGCCACGAGTTGATTCTCCATTGCCGCAAGGTTTCATTCTCTTCTTCTGCAGGCATCATCGAAATGTATTGAGCCATGCGCACTTTGTCTCTTGAATTATTGGGACGTATGCCGTGAGGCTCGGTGCTGTTGAAGATCAGCAAATCTCCCGCTTCCATTTTTACTTTTACCTTTTCAAAACCGGATACGTCAGGCTTGAAATAATCACGATCGGCTGGTTGTGTTAACTTCCACGTGTCATACGTTCGATACAATTCAGGAATGCATTGAAAGCCGCCCATGTTCTCATCCGTTTGATCGGCAATGGCCAACACTCCTTGCACATTTTGTGGTTTTGTTTCCGGATCATAATCCCAATGAATAAATCCTTTGTATTCAAAACCCGGCCTCATCGGCATGTTGAGATTAGCACGGTCAATGGTACACCACAATTTTTCAGTTCCCCAGATATCAACAAATGCATCATATACTTTTTGAACAGAACGATTGTCCCACAGGTATTGATGATTATAAATTTCCACCATGCCTGTGTTGGTGAGTTCTTTCATTTGCATCTCGGCACGTGGTGGTGCATACCAGGTGGATGGATCGTTGAGATCTTTTTCTTCGAACTCCCAAAGCAGTTTTGCGAGCCGCTCACAGTTTTCTTTGGGCACCGCATGTCTGATTACGATGTAGCCATTGTGAATCCAGAATTTCCAATCTTCTTCAGAGAGCACACGAAGCGGTTTACCATTGGAGCGGTCATTTAATTTATGTGTACTGGATTTTGCTACTGAGGGATTGCCCGGAATTTCTTTGTGTGCCATGGTAGGCGCCATCGTGGCCATGGTAGCGGGAGTATTCTTTTCCATAAGGTAGTTTGTAATGGGTGAAAGCAGCGGTTTAGCTATTTCAATTTAATCATCGCGGAGAACATTAAGAAGAATTTGCCAGGAATTCAATGGCTATGCTTTTTCATGAGTTATGATTACTTTCGGATTATTGCGCCTAACTACGAAGTTCTATTCAACCCTAAAGCCATCTGATCAATGAGAAAAATATTTTATGTCGCTTTGCTTTTTGTTTCCATCATCAGTTGCAAAGAAGAAAAACCCACAGGTTGGATTGACAAGGACCGGTTAACGAATCGCGATGCAAAAGATTGGTTGTCGTTAGGCGGTGATCATATGATGCAGCATTATTCTCCGCTCAATCAAATCAACAAAGAGAATGTGAACGAACTTGGCTATGCGTGGGAGTATGATGCCAGCACCATCATCGGCAATGTGCCGAGAGGATTGGAAGCGACACCGATTGTGGTAGATGGGATCATGTACACCTCAGGGGCATGGGGAGCAGTGTATGCCCTCGATGCAAAAACAGGAAAACAGCGTTGGATCTATAAACCAGAAGTAGATGCTTCCTATGGACGCAGGGCCTGCTGCGATGCAGTGAACCGTGGTGTTGCCGTGTGGCAAGGAAAAGTTTATGTGGGAACGCTGGATGGTTATTTGGTTTGCCTGAATGCAGAGAATGGTTCGGTGCTCTGGAGTAAAGACACGTTTACCGATCGCACAAAAGCATATACTATTACAAGTCCACCACAAGTAGCGGGCAGTATTGTGATGATTGGAAATTCAGGTGGCGAGTATGGAGTGCGTGGTTATGTTACGGCTTATGATTTAAAAACGGGAGAAGAAAAGTGGCGCTTCTGGATTGTGCCTGGCGATCCGGCCAACGGTTATGAAAGTGCTGAGATGGAGATGGCTGCTAAAACCTGGGATCCAAAATCGCATTGGCAATCCGGTTTAGGTGGAACCGCCTGGGGCGAATCTGCCTATGATCCTGAATTGAATTTACTGTATGTCGGCACCGGCAATTCATCACCCTATCCGATTTGGTTTAGAAGTCCAGCCGGTGGGGATAATTTATTTCTCTCCTCCATTCTCGCGATCAACCCCGACAACGGAAAATTAGCGTGGCACTACCAAACTACACCGGCTGAGATTTGGGATTACACCGCCACGCAAAATATTGTGTTAGCTGATCTTGAAATAAATACAAAGTCAAGAAAAGTTTTAATGATGGCCCCCAAGAATGGATTTTTTTATGTGTTGGACAGGGCCACGGGCGAACTCATCTCCGCAGAGAAATACACGAAAGTCAATTGGGCCAGTCATATTGATTTGAAAACAGGACGACCAGTGTTAACTGAAAATGGACAATGGTATAAAGATAAACCAAGACTTGTAGTGCCATTTCTCGGTGGCGGACACGTATGGCAGCCCATGTCATTCAATCCAACAACAGGATTGGTGTATATTCCTGAACGAGCCGTGCCACAGGTGTTTAAATCATTTGACACCTATACCTGGTTGCCCGATGTGGATAATACAAATCTTGACTACGCGAACATGTATAAGTTTAGCAAGAATGTGCTTGATCAGGTAAAGCAGGCCGAAGATACTATTCGATCAGAAAGTTTGTTGGCATGGAATCCGGTGACACAAAAAGTAGCCTGGAAATTTCCTGATGGTGGACCGGATGGCGGCACGATGTCAACACCTGATTTAGTTTTTCAGGGAACACGCACGGGTTACTTCAATGTGCATGATGCGCGAACGGGGGCGAAATTGAAATCCATATTTACGGGAACAGGAATCATGGCTGCGGCAACAACCTACAGCATTGATGGAGAACAATACGTTGCCGTAATGGCTGGCTATGGCGGAGCAGAAACCTACGCTTATCTTCCGGATGGCGTTGTTTTTCAATATGAAAACAAAACAAGAATCATTGCCTTTAAATTAGGTGGGGGCGAAACACCACTTCCTCCAAAACAAAAGAAGATTGAGACTCCGGCACCTCCGGATACAAAAATCAAAACCGAATTACTTGCGAAAGGCGCAACCCTTTATGATTTCTACTGCATTACCTGTCATGGGAGTTTTGGAGATAAACATCTATCTCAGCATCCTGATCTTTCCAAATTGACAGAAGCCAAACACATGGTGTTTAATGATATTGTGCTGAAAGGAATTCTAGCACAAAATGGAATGGCCAATTTTAGTAATTCACTTAGTGAGGAAGATGTAGAAGCGATTCATCAGTATCTGTTGAAGAAGCAAACGGAAACCTTTAATCAGAAATAGTCTCAACTATGTTTACCAAGAAATACTTATGAAGTTTAGACTCAATAATTTTTTAGAAAAGAATAAACCGTTTGTAAGTATCAGGCTGTCACTAATTATTGTTTTAACTTATTCGGCTATACCATTAGTTATTTATTCTCCTTTAACTTTTCCTCAAGCCTTAATTGATTTCGACTCATCAACTGGAAGGGGTATTTTGGGGGATGTAGTAAAATCAGCTGCAGGCATATTATCAATTACGGTCAGCATTTTAATCATTTCAATGCAATTGTTAAGAACCCGATATGATGATTATGCTATAAGAATACTTTTTAAAAAGCGCTCATTAAGAAATACGATTACTCTATTTGTTTGGTCTGTGATTTTGTCAGAAATAAGTATAATTCTTCTTTCTAAGAATATTTCTACAACCGATTTTAACAGAATTTACTTTTCACTCATTCTTTTTATTGCCGCGTTTGGTTATCTATTTAGTTATTTGCCTAACATCATTAGATCAACAAACTCAACGGAGATATTTAAAGAATTATTGAATAGAATGGATAGAAATGGCGTTCTAGATTTCATTAAATCTCATCCGCACCCGATGAAGTCAGATTCAAAAGATTTAATACTTTTTATTGAAAAAAAGGAGTCTAGTATAATAACCGACCTTCAAAGGATAGGGGTACTTGCTATTAAGAACGATGATGAGACAGGATTTGAACAGTACCTTGAATACAGAAGTGCGTGTATAAAACGATTAATAGATGATAGTATTGAAAACTATCAAAATAGCTACTACCCTCAGAATATAGTTGAACTTTATAGGCATTATTTACTTTCACCTTTGAGTGATCGCTTAACCAGCAACAACAACGATAGATTATTACAAAATTTGATTGGGGAGACAATAGATATTTTAAAACATTGTAGTGGCGTAGGCATGCTCGCCTATATATCTAGTTTGAGTAACTACAATTTAACAATTCTTGCAAGGCAGATTCAATCGAAAAGGTTGTTTGGTTCGTGGAAAGTACTTATTGATGGTTACCGTAATTTTCTAAATGAGATAATAGTTCACTTTGATGATGAAGTCAATTTTAAACTCTTTAGGATAGGAAAACTCAGTGTAGAGGGCGAAGTCCTAAATCCAGAAACCTTGGAGGGACAAGCCAAAATTCTGAAGCATTTTAGATTTTGGCATCCCAGTCATATTTACAGCATTATAGATCAGATCAATTTACTGCATCATAAAAGTATTGAACTTCGGGAGGTACAATTTGTGCAATCTATTAATGATGCATATGCAAATTTAATTTTTGAAATAAGAAGACTTGAACAACCTTTTCCTGGTGAAGAAATCAATGATCTAAGGCATGGAAGGATTAGAAATAAGTTGTCTCAATCTCTTAAAAAGGCGTTTGTATTTGGGATTAATACTGGGATGTATACTTCTAGCGATATAGAGTTTTTTTTGCCAATTGCTGTTGTTGGACACCCATCCTACTATAAAACCACTCAACACTTCATTGCAATTGAGAATTACCTTGATGCGGTTAAGTCAATTGCAGCGAAACATTTGATTAAGAAAGAGGTCTTTAATGAGATGGTAATGGGAAACCGTGTTTTAGAAGCAATTGATCATTATTTAAAAGATTTTTCCAATAACAGGGAATTTGTTGAAAAGATTATCAACATGTTAGGTGAGATACTTAGTTTAATGAATAATAGAGACTTTGCAGAGTTCAACGACAGAATTTTAGTGAAAAACCAACTATCTGAGATCAGAAAACTGATGGAGGAAAATAACATCTCGGATCCTCCCATGATTGATAAAATTTATCAAGTAATTAGGGTCTGCTGAAAGACTCAAAAGTGTTTAGAACAGGTATTGATAAGCTGTTTTTTACGAACTTGTGGAATATCAAGTACAAGTAAAAATGGCTCAAACCTCAAAAAACCGTGCATC
>JANOUH010000501.1:0-34589 GCA_031416795.1 Cytophagales bacterium
TATTCGTTTTAAAGAGTTGACGTCTACATTCAAAGTGAAACAATCAAGTGTTGATTCACTTGCCAACTCTATAAATGCCAAGTGGTGGAGTAAAAACAAGAAAAGAATTTTGAATGAAATTGGTCGTTGATACCAATATCGTTTTTAGTGCACTTCTGAATTCTTCAGGCAACATTGCAAAAATTCTTCTTAGCACAAATGAATCCATTGAATTTTTTTCTTGTGACTTTCTTAAAGATGAATTGAATTCACACCACAAGAAGATTCAAAAGTATACGAAGCTTTCCATGCACGAGGTAAATGAACTGATTGATTTGGTGTGCTCAAACATTATTTTCATCGATGAGCGATTGTTGCCCACTTCATCGATTAAATCAGCTTATGATTTAGTCCAAGATATTGATGAGAAAGACTTGCCCTTTGTGGCCATGAGCATACACTTCAAAGCATTTCTCTGGACTGGTGATAAACAATTGTATATTGGCCTTGTTAAGAAGAATTACAAAAAAGTCATTAATACAACCTCATTGTTAAAAAAATTATATCGTTAATTACTAGTATGCTTGTAGATTTTCTGAAATCAATTGAGGCTGAAATCAAAAATCAACCCTTCGGCTCACAACCCAAATCACTTTATGAGCCCATCCGTTATATTATGGCCCTGGGTGGCAAGCGCCTTAGACCAATGCTGGCGTTGATGGCTTATTCATTATATAAAAAGGATCCGAAGTCCATCGTGAAATATGCAACGGCCGTAGAAGCGTTCCACAACTTCACGCTGCTTCATGATGATATCATGGACAACGCTCCTTTGCGCAGAGGCAAACCAACTGTGCACGAAAGATGGAATGCAAATACCGCTATCCTTTCGGGAGATGTGATGCTCGTGAAAGTTTACGATATGTTTTTGAGCCTTGAAGGAAAGATATTACAAGAAACACTCCGCATCTTCAACCAATGTGCAGCCGAAGTATGTGAAGGCCAGCAGTGGGACATGGAGTTTGAAACCAAAGACAAAGTAACCGAAGCTCAGTACATTGAAATGATACGCCTTAAGACAGCGGTGTTGCTTGGATTCAGTTTAGAAATGGGCGCTCTGCTGGCTAATGCATCGGAAGAAGACAGAAATAATCTTCGTGAATTTGGCACCTACATCGGAATTGGATTTCAATTAAAAGACGACCTGCTGGATGTCTATGCCGATAAGAAAAAATTTGGCAAGCAGGTGGGTGGGGATATCATCGCTAACAAAAAAACATTCTTGCTCATCAAAGCAAAAGATAAAGCACGAGGAAAAGATAAAAGTGAACTAGAGCAATGGCTGAAGGCAAAAAAATTTACCAAGCAGAAAAAAGTAAAAGCCGTAACAGCTCTGTATGATAAACTGGGTATTCCACAGCTAACAGAAAAGAAAATAGAATTCTACTTTAATAAGGGGTTTGAACGGTTGGAAAAAATTCAAGACTCCCCCGCAAAAGCTCAGTTGATCAGATTCACAAGAGATCTGATCGATAGGCAAGTTTAAATTCTTTTATTTTCTCCTATAAAAGAAAAGATCGGCTTGCGTGATTAAACCCGATTCGCTGAGCGTGTAAAATCCGGTACCATCTGTTTTCCAGGCAATGGCTTCACCTTGTGTCTCGGGTTCATATTTTATTTTAATAGGATCTCTTTGTAACAGGTTTAGGATTGATTCATCCCCAGCGCGCTTCCAGTAGTAGATATAGCCATAGTTTTTCAACAATACCTCACTGCCATCCGATGAAATATTGGCCGCTACAATATCCCTTAAAGGCAACTTGCCAAGCGCCACTGCTTGCAGCGTATCGCTCGCCAATGGAAATTTGATTTCATAAAGCCTCACTGACTTCTCTCTCTTTGAAATGATATAAAAATAATGAGTGATTGGATCTACCATAATTGCTTCCGAGTCACGTGTGCCATCGGGTAATTTAAATACCAGTTTATCGATATCTTCGATTTCAATTTTCTTCTCCGAAAGTTCTGGCTCTTTAATACGATATACTATTTTATAAGGATAAACAGCATCATTATCCCCAATGTCGGCAACATACAAATAGTTTACGCCCTCCTCTGGCCCCGGGCCAATCGTAATATCTTCCCAATCCCGATTGACTGCATTCTTAAGTTTGCACGTCATGACTACCTCCGCCTTTTCATTGATTAGATAAATCTCAGGTGGATTTCTGCCGTCATTGTGTGTCCAGAAATAGCCGGGATTTGAAATGCTGGCAACCAGGCCTGAAGCTTCACTTAGTTTTTTACTAACGATTCCAACACTGCGCTGTGATTCAAATAAAGAGTCATTCTCCTTGTCTCTCTTTATACAAGAGAACAAGATGAGAAAGCTAAAGAATATCAGTGCGCGCACGTCATCTAATTTTTTCCAACCAATAACATCAGCACACGCTCAATATCCACATTGCCACCTGACAAAATTATTCCTACACGCTTACCTGTAAATCTTTCTTTCTCTTTAAGCAATGCTGCCAGTGGTACGGCACAAGAAGGTTCGATAATAATTTTCATGCGCTCCCACACCAGGCGCAGCGCATCAATAATCTCATCGTCAGTAACGGTAATAATCTCTTTCACATTTTCTTGAATGATCGGAAAAGTCTTATCGCCCAGTGAAGTGAGTAGTCCATCCGCAATCGTATTGGATTGAGCCTGTTCTATTTTACCACTCTTGAGCGAACGATAGGCATCATCCGAACCTGTTGGTTCACCAGCAATGACTAAGGTATTCGGAGAAAAATATTTAGCAGCCAATGCAGTACCACTCAGCAATCCACCTCCTCCCACAGGTGCCATAATAACATCCAGAGGGCCAACTTCCTCAAAAAACTCTTTTGCTGCAGTGGCTTGCCCTGCAATCACATCATAATTATTAAAAGGGTGTATTTCAGTCGCTCCTGTTTTTTTGATCACTTCTGCCAAGGTAGCCTCGCGGGCTTGTAACGTTGGTTCACATTCAAAAATTTCTCCACCATACCCAAGCACACCACGCTTCTTGATTTCAGGCGCTGTGCGAGGCATCACGATGTACGACTTTATTCCTAAAATTTTTGCAGCACGCGCAATGGCTTGTGCGTGATTTCCTGATGAGTGTGTTGCTAATCCTTTTGCGCGTTGCTCCGGAGATAATGATAATGCCGCATTCATCGCTCCTCTTGCTTTGAATGCTCCTACTTTTTGAAAATTTTCACATTTAAAAAATACATTACACCCTGCCCGTTCATTTACACTCTGGCTCGTCATTACGGGGGTGTGACTGATGTAAGTCTTGATGCGTTCATGTGCCTCACTGATGGTCTGCTTATCTGGAGTCATATCAATTCAATAATCAAAATAAAACGTAACACGCTTGAGCTTTCAAGGTAGCCTTAAATAACAAAATTCTAAACGAAGTCAATCTTGAATATGATATTTAAAATTATCGAACCCATTTAACTTTTTCACTCACGGGTTTTCTTCTACTGTCAGGAACATTTCCTTTTGGGATTCCAACGTGAAGGAAGCCGCAAAGTTTATCATGGGCCCCCAATCCAAAAAATGATTTTGCTTCCTCAAAGTTAGTAATACCACCGGTGCTGAGATAACAGCCCATGCCATAAGCTGTGGCTGTCAGGTACATATTTTGAACAGCGCAAAATACAGCTCCTAACTCTTCCCATTCAGGAAGTCTCTTCGCTTCATCACGCTTCATGCCAATCGCAATGATGTGTGACGATTCCATCGGTTTGATTTGCAAGGATTGATATCGATCTTCACGATACGTGTCGTTAGCTGTAGTCACCACTTTGTAACATTCACTTTGAAAAGCGGCCAGCTGTTTTAATCCTTCCCCTGAGAACACGACAAATCGCCACGGCTCAGTAAACTTATGGGTGGGTGCCCAGTTCGCATTCTCTAACATCTGATTTATAATTTCATCTTTTACAATTTCGCCTGTGTAGTCTTTTGGAAAGACCGACCTGCGCTGACGAATAAGTTGATCAACTTCCGATGGCTTCATGTCTGTTAAGTCGTTTATAAATTTCATCGTTCAAACTCGATAATATATTCTGAGAGATATTCACTCTTCGGCCCCTCCATATCTTTGAAGAACAAACGAGCCCTTTTTCCAAGCTTCAAACAAGTATGTTTATTCTCAATGTCTTCTGGTGTATTCATGGGTTGCAGCGATGGATACCAAAGAATGTGACCAGGTCTATCCAATATCTGCTGAGGCTTAGTCCATTGTTGAGAATGATTGCCATCTCCTAAATCCTTATTAAAGTTATACGAGATATAAATGCTGCTGCCTTTCCAGGAAGAACTTTCTACTTTGCCCATCATCATTACCCAGCAATTCAAGTATGTATTCCAACTCACTGAAGGGCCCCAGTGGAATTGCTTATCCGGAGCGGAAGCAGGACCGCCACCTTCATTCATAGGTATTTGTAATGACGATACCGGGACGCCAACTCCATCAGGCAAAACATTGAATTCTTTACCATCCCATCGCCTGGCTTTGCCAGCTGGATTATCTAAATCAGAAAGTTTAATTCTTGCTACACTGATGCACTGACCACTCCATTCCTTTGCGGGATCATATGTAGCAGAATCATAAACACCTGGATAACCATATTCTCCATAAAATAAATATAGATACTCTCCACTGGCCACTGCCGAGGGATCACCCACCCCTCCAGCAAAGGTATTGGATGTATTGTGTGGTTTCAAAATCATACGCGGTTGAAGGTCTTCAATAAAAATTCCTTTGTTATCCCAGCTGTAACCACCATTGATTGACTTCATGATGCCAATGCGACAAACAGCGGCAGGAGAAGTAACACCGGTCAATCCTTGTGGCCAGTACTTATCAATGTAGCCATGACCTGTTTTTTCATCATAAGGATAATTTGCAGGATAGTTCTCATTGTGATAAACCGCATAGAGCGTTTTGCCGGATGGATCTTTCACATCCTGATACACGGTTTCAAACCACACCGCTCCATGTAAGCCGTTTTCTCCGGGTTTCACATTTTTTGGCATATCGGGCATGATCAACTCTTCATACTTTCTTGCAAAAGCTTCATCCGCATGGGCGCCATTGCCAAAACGAAGATTGTCTGAATATCCCCACAGGGTATCTTCACCATACTTGCCAGGAAATATTCTAAACGTATCAGCGATCCACACCTCCGCCATGTTACAATCCACAAATGATTTGAAAAGAAACTTCTCAGTAGAAATCAATTTGAACTTGGGCAATCGCGATGGCTTGTCTTTGATTAAAAAAAGAATCAGCAATACAATTACTGCAACAGAGAATATACTGATCAGAAAAAGCTTGCCCGATTTACTATGTGCCATGGTGATTTAATTTTTTGAGTAAGAGATTTGAAATTAGATAATATACATGAATAAATAAAGATGAGTCCGCTAGCTGAATATCTTAGCCATTCGGATAAAAAATAATTCTACCCGATCAATAAATCTCTGATTCAATTCTTTTTTACCTAATTTGACCAATCATCAGCATTCATATTGAATTGTAATTTCTATTTTTAAATGTGTCAATAAAACCTAAGCTCGGACAGTTTGATCTCACGATGATTGTGGTGAGCTTGGTTATCGGCATGGGCATTTTTCGCACTCCGGTAGAAGTGGCGCAAAAGGCGATCATTCCAGAAATTTTCTTTGTCGCCTGGATTCTTGGAGCCATCATCAGTTTATTTGGCGCTCTCACCTTTGCAGAAATTGGTTCACGCTATCCGGTGGCCGGTGGATTCTATCGGATATTTTCACATTGCTATCATCCTGGATTTGCTTTCATGGTTAATTGGATGACCGTTATCTCAAATGCAGCATCAACCGCCAGCGTAGCCATCATCGGTGCCGAATATGTGCAGCCTATTTTGCTTCCAAATATGGCTCCTGATTTTGCGATTAAAATAATCACGCTTTCCTCCATGGTGATTTTGTATGGCATCAACATGATAGGAATTAAAATGAGCGCCCGCATATTAAATGTGCTCATGATTATTAAAATTGCTTTGATCGCTTTGCTTATTGCCGCAGTGTTTGCATCTCCCTCTCATACAGAATCTGTATCGGTAACAACAACTTCATTGTCATCTACCGATTGGATCAAAGCATTTTGGTTGTGTTTCGTTCCTGTATTTTTTACTTATGGCGGATATCAGCAAACAATGAATTTTGGTGGAGACATTCCCAATGCATCACGCACGATGCCGCGTGCCATCTTTTACGGAATCGCGATTATTCTTACTCTTTACCTGCTGGTGAATTTTTCCTATTTCCGTGTATTGGGTTTTGAAGGCTTAAAGAATTCAAATACACTTGCTGCGGATGTCGCACGGGTTTTATTAGGAGACGCAGCCTTCAAGGTAGTGGCGATCATCATGTTTTTATCGGTGATGGCCTATGTGAACGCTTCCATCATGTCGAACCCACGCGTATATTATGCGATGGCGGAGGACAAAGTGTTACCGGCCATTTTCAAGAAAGTGAATAGCCGCACGCAGGTGCAAGAGTTTGGCGTGAGTATTTTTGTAGCCTTCATTGTACTTACCCTTTTCTTCTCCTCTTCATTTATCCAAGTGTTGAGTTACGTGATGTTTTTTGATAGCATAAGTCTAATTACAGCATCTGCTGCAATTTTCGTTCTTCGTCATCGGGCAAAGAAAACCGGGGGCCCTGAAGGCATCTTTAAAATGAAAGGTTATCCGTGGATGCCTGCATTATTCATTATCGTATATTCACTGGTAAATATTAGTGTGCTGATCTCAAATCCGCAAGCATCACTTATCGGTTTTGTGTTGTTCCTCTCCGGGTTTCCAATTTATCTTGGCCTTCGAAAAATGATTCAATAATTATGGACTTGTCATATATCCTCAATGAGCTTGGTGAAGAGCGTGAAAATTATTTCAACGCAGTTGCTCCTCCTATCATTCAAAGCAGCAACTTCACTTTTAAAAATGTAGCTGACTTTAGAAAAGCATTGGCTGATGAGTATTACGCTACATTGTATTCGCGGGGAAATAATCCTACAGTAGATATCCTAAGGAAAAAGCTGGCAGCTCTGGATGGCGCAGAAGACGCGCTGGTCTTTGGCAGTGGCATAGCATCTATCGCTACTCCTATTCTCGCTTTGTTAAATCAAGGAGATCATGTGGTGAGTGTTGCAAAGCCCTATAGCTGGACGATTAAATTATTCGAAAGATTGCTTCCAAAATTTGGCGTCACCACCACCTTCGTTGATGGAACTGACACAATGAATTTTGAAAGGGCCATTCAGGCAAACACAAAACTAATTTACCTCGAATCACCCAATACATTCACCTACGAATTACAGGATTTACCTGCGGTTGTTACGTTGGCCAAAAGCAAAGGCATCATCACCATGATTGACAATAGCTATTGCAGTCCGCTCAATCAGCAACCTTATGTAATGGGCATCGACCTGGTGGCACAGTCTGCTACGAAATTCATCGGGGGTCACAGTGATGTAGTTGCTGGTGTTGTCAGCGGATCAAAAACCATGATCAAAAAAATATTCGATGCGGAGTTCTTAAACATCGGAGGAAACATTTCGCCCATGAATGCCTGGTTGATGATTCGTGGTTTGCGCACGCTACACCTTCGCATGCAGCGCGTGTGTGATAGCACCAAGAAAGTGGTTGCATATCTTGAAGGTCATCCTAAAATTGAAAAAGTGATTTTCCCATTTCATCCAAGTTTTCCGCAATATGAACTGGCCAAAAGGCAAATGAAAGATGCCGGTGGCTTATTCAGTATTGTCTTAAAAGTAAAGACACTTGAAGAAGTTGAAACGTTTTGCAATTCACTCCAGCATTTCCTCCTCGCTGTTTCGTGGGGCGGTCATGAGTCGTTGGTTATTCCGTCTGTTGTTGGTTTTAAGCCCGAAGAGTTTGACACAACAAATTCGAATCACAGACTGGTGAGACTTTATATTGGCCTGGAAGATCCTGACTATTTGATTGCTGATTTAAAGCAGGCACTTGAAAAGTAATTATTACTTCACGAAATCTTGACAGATGCTCATAAGCCCCGCCTTCATTAATTATTCTATTCCCAAAAGCCATGAGGATTTTACACAAAAATCTAGGTAAAACTTAGAATTATGTAAAGTTTGGAAAAACTTATGTAGCACTTCCGGGCTAGGGGACCTTTACCTTTAGATGTAGTAAAGTTTCAAGACTGCCTTTGGATTAAAACAGAAAAATAATAAATGTTATGAAAGCCAAGACGAGGTATGTCAGTTGCATACTGATGTTTGCCCTCCTTACCAGTATCTTATATGCACAAACACCTGGCAAAGAACAGAGTGAAAATCTAACACTGAAGAATTCAGTCGCCCAAACCTCAAACATATCTTACTACCCGCAAACAATAAGCTGGTGGGATTCGGGGAATGGGTTAATATGTAAGGTCTCTGTTGATAATATGAGTCATATTACACGCTATGATAAACAGGGCAAGTATGTAGAAACGCTGACACAAAAAGAGTGGAATGATACCTCCATACTGCTATCCTCCTTTCAGCAAAGTCAATACAAACTACAAAAAGTAACGGGCTATTGGGAAGTCTCGGATGCAAACAAAAAAGGATATTACCTTGAAATGAACGACAGTAAAAACCAGGGTTCAAGTGTGTGGGTCGATGACCAGGGTAAATTTTCAATCATTCCTACCACCAAACCCAAACAATAACATCATCAAGTATAGATCAGTCTAGCAAATCCAAGTGAACAGGTTGCCTTACCTTTCTACTCCTCATGACTTCTTGCTATTAATCCACTCACCAATCCTGCGCAATCCATCTATCGTAAGGTTGGGCTCAATGGAATAAAATAAATCTTTCAGTGAAGTGATTTGTGACGACAAGCCTCCGGTAGCAATGACCAAGCAATCCATATTCAATTCCTCTTTTATTTTTGCTACTACATTGCGCACGAGACCTTCGTATCCAAACATGATTCCAGATTGAATAGCTGTAACTGTATTTTTTCCCAATGCTGATGCTGGCATTTCTAAGGGAACGTCAAATAATTTAGCCGTATTCTGAGAAAGAGATCGTATGGCTGTCTTCAATCCTGGAGCAATGGAGACACCGAGGATGGTTCCGTTATCCGAAACCGTAGTAAAAGTGAGAGCCGTTCCGAAGTCAACAACAATGCAGGTCTTCTTATATTCGAAATAAGCAGCCGAAGCATTGGCCACCAGGTCGGATCCTATCTCATAGGGATTCAATATACCTAATGGAAGATGATCGTACATCTTTGGGCCAAGCAAGATCGGCTCTTTTTCAAATAGGGTGCGCACTACATTTCTGATTTTTTCTGTAAGGCCGGGCACCACACTACTTAAAACTATGGTACGAACATGAGTGGCTTCTGTACCTGATTCAAAAAAATAATCACGGATTTTTATTCCATAGTACAGTTCTGGAAGATCAGGTTTGGTTGCAACCCTCCACACGAACTTCCACTCCTTATCTTTCCAAAGACCAAGGGTGATGTCGCTGTTTCCAATATCTACGGCAAGAAGCATACGCTAAAGTATTTTTTAATTAAAACTACTCTTTTGATAATCTTAATACCTCCAACTTTTCAAATCTGCTCCCTTCGGTGCACTCTCCTGAATTCGTTTTAAAATCCTTGGCAAGTACATCGTATTGTAACGCAATCGCGAAACATAATTCGGGTTTTCATGATCTCCATTCCAGCAATGCTCGGCACGATCGCCATAATCTACTTCGCCTTTGTAAAATGGACTTTCTGTTTTCTTCAAAAAGTCCTCCATCAGATACACGGCATTGTTCAAATAGTAATTATCCATGTCACCACAATAAATGTGAATCTTGCCTTCGAGTTTTGGTCCTAATGTTTTCCAGTCTCTCTCCAGAATATATCGCAGGTCATAATTCTGTTTCCAATATTCCGCCACAGCAGGATCGATGTCACCAGTTTCTTTATTGAAAATTCTTTTTGGATATCCATCTTCTCCTTGCGGAGAATATACTGCCTCCCAGATGTCCCACTGTTGACCACTACGTGATTTGGTGCCCAGTGCTAACTCATAATGATTAGACTCTTGCATAGTATTTTGAATCTGCCCCAGGTAATTGCGATGAGCCGGGCGTGGAAGTTTTTTGAAATCGCTATCATACCAATAGGCATTTTTGTCCGTATAAATATCCACCAGACAAAACGCCCGGAAGTCGACAGGATCAGGACACGCGGCAAAGCATCCATTGAAATCATCAGGATAAAACATTTGCACCGCTAGCGCTTCCCATCCACCTGTTGAACCACCATACGTAAAGCGCGCCCA
Organism: Cytophagales bacterium; assembly: GCA_031416795.1. GTDB lineage: Bacteria > Bacteroidota > Bacteroidia > Cytophagales > Cyclobacteriaceae > ELB16-189. The sequence goes on from JANOUH010000501.1 coordinate 10,390, forward strand.
CCCTTCACCCATGCCTCTATACTTGCTTTCAATTTCAGGAAGTAACTCCTTCATAATCGCATCCCCGTAAGGACCAAGATTGGCAGAGTTCACGGCATATGAATCATCGTAATATGGATTGGCATGTTGAATTTCAATGATGATAAAGCGAGGGAAGTCCTTGCTTGTCCATTGCTTATAAAAATTATAGGCTTCCTGCTTTTGAAATTTGTTGTATCCATAAATTCCAAAGCGAGCGGCATAATCACTTGTATCCATGTCAACTGGTGGTGGCTCAGTACTAAATCCGCCAAAGTCACTTGGAAAATGTCCGTGATAAATCATTAAAGGGTATTTGGCTTCCGGATGTTCATCAAACCCTTCGGGCAACAACACGTGTGCACCTATAAACATCGGCTTGCCCCAAAACTCGGTAAGCATCTTACTTTGAATCTTAATATGCTTGACATATTTCGTGTCTTTTGGCTCTGCAATCGCAGGAATTTTTTGATCCATCGTTACTTCGATCGTTTCTCCCTTATTGTTGATGGAAACCTTCACCGGCTTGCTGTAAAAATTTCCAGGTTTGCTATGCCACTGTTGGCCTTCACCCTGATCAGGTGCCAATTTTACTGTGTGCCCTGTCTTGAGTTTAAATGTCTCGTAGCGGTTTATCAGTGCCTGAACATAATATTCACCGGCAGGAATGTTTTTAACGGATTGAACTGGAAAGCCAAACGCATTTTCAGTTTTGATGGTAATCTCTTGGCCTGGAGTCATACCCTCCACATCTACACCAAAGACCAATTGAGCTGATAGACCATCATTGATCTGAAATCGTGGCTCTGATTTATCGTTATTGGCCAACATAAGAAGCAATCGTCCATCCTGCGCCTGTTCACTCATTTCTTTTGTAAAAGAAATTTTAAAAACTGCAATTTTCTCATTTTGAGATGTACATCCTGCCATCGCCAACAGTAATAAAAAGACAATAGATCTGGATACCTTTACCATGCTTGTAAGAATTTATTCAAGTAAAAATACTTTGATTCATAAATAAACCAAGTATAGTTTTTTGGACGGCAAATTGTGTCTGATTAACTGCTTTTCGTGTGTCGGAAATAAAGATGATTGCTATATTGCATTGTTATGAAGATTTACCTGATTGAAGACGACCCCATCTACGCTGAGTTTATAGCCAAGGCTCTTAAAAACGACCCAGCGAATGACCTTAAGATATTTGGCACTGGAGAGGATTGCTTAAAATCCCTTTCCAATTCTTTACCGGATGTAATGATCATTGATTACAAATTGCCAGGCATGAGCGGTATCGATTTGTATGAGAAGATTAAGCCGCGCCTTACGGACAAAAATAAAGTGATTTTATTGAGTTCTCTCGATGACGGCAATATGGTGCTGAGTTTTATTCAGCGTGGCGTTCGCGATTATGTGATTAAAGATGAAAATGTTATTGACTCGTTAACGTCAATACTTTCGGGTAAAGAAGATGACTATTATCTCTTTAATTAATTCAAGAATTTACAATCAGGCCTTCCTGATCTTCAGGGTGAAAATTGATCCCTGACCTAACTTGCTTATACACGAAAGTTCAGCTTTCATGTTATCTGCCAATGCCTTTGCTACGGCAAGGCCGAGGCCGGTGGCTGTTTCTCCACCTGTGGGAATGGCTGACAAAGGTTGAAACTTGGTGAACAGTTTCGCTTGATCGTCCTCACTAATACCTGGCCCCTCATCACGCACATCAACGTTTATCCAAATTCCATCATCGTGGGCCTTTATAAAAACACTCTTGTTTTCGTTCGAAAACTTTAAAGCGTTAGATAACAAATTATCCAATATGCGATGAGCAGAATATTTATCGGCATGCAACATCATAGCAGGGGGCATCTCCAGATGTAACTCAATATTCTTTTTTTCAGCTAAGACTTTATAGTTTCTTGCCAGCACTCCAATAACGGTAGAGAAATTAAGCATCTCGGGATTTAAGTCGATTCCATTGCCTTCCAGCTTTTGATAATCCATGAGATTACGAATCATTGCCAGCCCATCCGCTATCACACGATGCATTTTCGCCAGATAATCTTTCTGTTCATTTTGAAGATTGTCCGATGAATTTTGAAGTAGTTGTGTCAAAGCAAACGCTCTATTGAAAGGTCCTTTCAAATCATGAGCTACCACGCCTAATAACTGCTGCTTTTCAAATAGCAATTCTTGGATCAGAATCTCGTTGTCTTTTTGTAGTTGAGTGAGCTCCTCTACTTTCTTGTTTTGTGTGTCTATTAATTTTTTTGAGGCATGGCTGCGAACGCTCATCCAAATCAACAGTATGATTACCGTGATAGAAAATGAAATTAAAACAGTAATCAACATAGCTTCAGCGAAATATGATCATGGGTTAAGGTCGGCCTACTCTATTCTTTATTTAATCCGTTCATCAGAATCTCAATCTGAGCTCCTCCTGATAGGTAAACGGCACCTTTATGGTTACACCGTGGACAGCGATTCTAACAAAGCCGGCATATTGAATATCATATTTTTTGCCTCCCAATAAGTTTACAATGGTATCCAAAAGTCCTAATTCTTTTAATGAAAGTTGCGCAGCCACTGGGACGGAAAAATCTGACTCTGCCGGAATAGACAACTTAAGGTTTTGCCTCACTTGCGCAGATGGTTTTCCATTTACCAGCACATCCACATAGATTTCTTTCAACTTCATCTGCACTTTATTCGGATTATAAAACAACGCCTCCGCTTGTAATATCGGCTCATTCTGTTGGTCTGTCTCTATCGAAATGTTTTTAACTCCTTTGAATACAACCTCTTCTTTAGGCACACATGAAAAAGTCGCCATCAGCACGAAAGCAGCAACCGTAAAAGGAGAAACAAACTTCTTTAAATAAGTAATCATATCGTCAAAGTTAATTCCTGCTGTTAAATTCGCACCATGAACAGCGCTCTTATCGATAAACTTAATTTGGTAGCCGATGGATTAGCAGAGAATGGCTTTGCCATCACTGATGACTTTCTCTCTCCACAAGAAGTACAATCAATCCTTCAACTGGACGAGTTCCAAAATGGATTGTTACCGTTCAAAAAAGCAGGCATAGGAAAATTGCAGGACAAGCAAATTAATGAGGCAATCCGCGGAGACTACATTCAATGGGTGGACCGGGCATCAGCTCAACCATCAATACAAGCCTACCTGACTAAACTCAATGAGTTGATCTCTTTTGTAAACCAAAATCTATTCCTGAGCCTGAAGGATTATGAAGTGCACATGACAATTTACCCTCCGGGCAGTTACTACAAGCGTCATCTCGATCAGTTTAAAAAAGACGACCATCGCAGACTTTCCGTGATCTGCTACCTGAATGAAAACTGGAAGGAAGAAGAGGGTGGGCAATTGCGAATTTTTTTGCCTGAAAAACACAATGACGTTCTTCCCGTTGCAGGCAGACTCGTTTGTTTTCGCAGTGATCAATTAGAACACGAAGTGCTTCCCGCCACACGACCACGCTTAAGTCTTACCGGATGGATATTGGATCAGCACGCAGAATTACGACACTTATAGAAGTGTAACTTTCATAGAATAAATTTTCAAATGGGGGTTTGAAGACTAAATTTGTTCAATAAAAATATATGTTATGAGTTTCCGCATCGAAAAAGACACCATGGGTGAAGTACAAGTGCCTGCCGACAAATATTGGGGCGCACAAACTGAACGTTCTCGCAATAACTTCAAGATCGGGCCAGAGGCCAGCATGCCCAAAGAGATTATTTATGCTTTCGGCTACCTGAAGAAAGCCGCTGCTATGACCAATTTTGAGTTAGGCGTTTTAGCTGCTGACAAAAAAGATATGATTGGTGCGGTGTGTGACGAAATCATTGCGGGCAAGTTGGATGATCAGTTTCCTTTGGTAATCTGGCAAACCGGATCAGGCACACAAAGCAACATGAACGCGAATGAAGTGATTGCCTACCGTGCCCATGTTCTGAGCGGTGGAAAGCTTACTGATGAAAAGAAAGTGCTACATCCCAATGATGACGTGAATAAGTCTCAGTCATCCAACGATACATTCCCTACGGCTATGCACATTGCGAGCTACAAGCAAGTGGTAGAGATTACTATTCCGGGAATGAAAAAACTGCGCGATACACTCGCCAAAAAATCAGCTGAGTATAAAAATATTGTAAAAACGGGGCGCACTCATTTCATGGATGCTACCCCTCTCACATTAGGCCAGGAGTTTAGCGGATATGTACAGCAAATCGACAATAGTATTCGTGCCCTCCACAACGCCTTAGAGGCTGTGTGTGAATTGGCTTTGGGGGGAACTGCTGTTGGAACCGGACTGAACACACCTAAAGGATATGATGTTTTGGTGGCAAAAAAGATTGCTGAATTAACTGGCCTTCCTTTCATCACTGCTCCTAATAAGTTTGAGTCACTCGCAGCGCATGATGCGATGGTAGAACTATCTGGTGCCTTGAAGCGGGCTGCCGTATCATTGATGAAGATCGGTAACGACATTCGTATGCTTAGCTCAGGACCACGTTCTGGTATAGGTGAGCTCATCATTCCTGACAATGAACCCGGTTCATCCATTATGCCAGGCAAAGTAAACCCTACACAACCAGAAGCCTTAACCATGGTATGTGCACAGGTTATTGGAAATGATGTTGCTGTTTCCTTTGGTGGTGCCAATGGACATTTTGAATTAAACGTATTCAAACCAGTGATCGCATCCAATGTTCTTCAATCTGCCCGTTTGATTGGAGATGCCTGTGCTTCTTTCAATGATAAATGTGCCGTGGGTATTGAGCCTAACTATGCCATCATCAAAGAGCATATGGAAAACTCGTTGATGTTGGTTACATCACTCAATACACATATAGGATATGAGAACGCTGCTAAAATTGCCAAGAAGGCACACAAGGAAAATAAGACCTTGCGCGAAGCTGCTGTTGAGTTAGGATTAGTTACCTATGAACAGTTTGATCAGTGGGTTCGCCCCGAAAAAATGGTGGGAAGCCTGGACTAATCCTGGAGAAATTACATTGATCAACGCTTGGAATTAAACTTAAAATACATCCTTAAAGAAGAGAAAAGACCATATTCAGAATAATTTTCTTACTTTTATCACTGAAATAAAACCCTAACATAAATGAAAACTAAAGTAATTATCCTTTGCCTGGCGCTGATTTTTTCCGGCATACAAGTTTTCGCCCAGCTCTCTAAGCAAGAGAAAAAGGAATGGAAAAAGAAAGCCAAAACATACGCCAAGAGCCCTGCTAACCTGAAGGAATTCACGGAAGCAAAAGAGACAGCCGACACTGACAACTCAGCACTCAAGACTCAGGTAAGCACCCTGAACAAGCAGGTGAGTGACAAAAATGCGCGCATTGCTGAATTGGAAGATCAACTCTCTCGCATGCGCGGTGAGTTAACTTCTGCGAAAGCCGAGCTCGCGCAACTAAAAGAAGCTCCTGCCGCCAACTCGATGGATTTTTCCAGAGGTGTTGTTTTCAAGGTTCAGATTGGAGCTTTCAAGAATAAAGATCTTTCCAAGTACTTTAACAACAATCCAAATTTTGGTGGTGAAGCCGTTGAAAAAGGTGAGCAGAAATTTACCATCGGTATTTTCAGAGATTACTGGGAAGCTGATAAGTTTAAGAAATACATGCGCGAAATGGGTGTGAAAGATGCCTGGATTGTACCCTACAAAGATGGTGTTCGTGTAGAAATTAAAGATGTACTAGAAGGTGTAGTCCTTGATAAGGATCCCTCTTCGAAGTAGAATTCTACTATCAAAATTTAAGAGGCAGCGTGTTTACGCTGCCTTTTTATTTATCAAAGATTCTATACGTACTTTTAGCCCATGTTGCGAATAGTCCTCCTCCTCTTTATTCTGGTTCAAGGTTTAGTAAGTGTTGCCCAAATCACTTTTAGGAAACTTGAATTGGGTAAAAACGAAAAATATTTTATCGAAGGCTCTCTCATATTGGTTACTGATACCTTATTCATGGCTGACTCTTCAGAAATTGTTTTAAATCCACTGAAGAAAGAAAACATCATCAACTCAAGGGTGACTATCATTGGTAAAGGATGTAAAATTTCTGGAGTTGGTGCCTCATCAAAAAAAGGCAAAAATGGTATTCCCGGTATAGATCAGGCTGGCCCATGTTTAACGGGTAAAATCGGAGGGCATGGAACGCACGGTCCTAAGGGCATTCAAGGAAATAATCTGACTCTTCATTTAACTGACCTTATTATTAATGGATCTTTAACGATCAATTTAAACGGTGGTGAGGGTGGCGATGGGGGCGATGGGGGCCGGGGTGGTGGTGGTGGGCCAGGAACCAAAGTGTGTACAGGAGGAAGCGGTGGCGATGGCGGCCATGGCGCTAATGGTGGCGATGGCGGTGAAGGAGGTACTCTTTCAATTCAATGTAAAAATTGCCCTACCGTTCGCGGACTGATGAATAAATCCATCACCGTTAAGAATTATGGTGGATATGCCGGATTAGGTGGAAATGGCGGCACCGGTGGCTTGGCTGGTTTAGGCCCTAAGGGTGATGGAGCCAATGGCAAGAGAGGCCAAAATGGAAAAGACGGATTGGAAGGAAAAAATGGGGCGATAAAATTTTTGAGTAACTAGCTACATGCAAAAACGATGGATATATAAGAGCACACCTGCCAGTGAAAGTATTGAGGCACTTAGCAAGGCTATTAATATTAATCCATACCTGTCAACGATCTTATTGCAACGAGGCATAACCGATTTTGAAAGTGCCAAATCTTTTTTCCGGCCTTCATTAGATCACTTACATGATCCCTTTCTTCTTAAGGACATGGAAAATGCTGTGGTTCGTCTCAAATCGGCCATCGATAAAAATGAAAAAATTCTGATTTATGGCGATTACGATGTTGACGGCACCACATCAGTTGCGTTGATGTATAGCTATCTGAAGAGTTTTTGTCCCAACTGTGATTTTTATATCCCCGACCGATATGCTGAAGGATATGGTGTTTCAGAGGCTGGGATTATTTGGGCAGAAGAAAACAATTTCACACTCATCATTGCACTGGACTTGGGAATCAAGGCATCAGACATGGTCACCCTTGCCACACATAAAGGAATTGATTTTATCATTTGTGATCATCACTTGCCTGGTGGCGATATTCCAAATGCCGTGGCCGTCCTTGATCCTAAAAGAGAAGATTGCGAATATCCTTTCAAAGAGTTGAGCGGATGTGGACTGGGTTTTAAATTGATACAGGCGTTTTCGCGCAGGTACAGAAAAGAAGAAGAGATTTTTGATTACCTCGATTTAGTTGTTGTTAGTATCGCTTCAGACATCGTGCCCATCACAGGTGAAAACAGAATTCTCGCTCATTATGGATTGCAAAAGTTAAATCTTAACCCACGCCCAGGTCTTAAGGCGCTCAAAGAAATTGCTGCTATCAAAAATGAATTAGATATATCAGGCATTGTTTTTACGCTTGGTCCTCGTATTAATGCGGCAGGAAGAGTAGCTCATGCACGTGGTGCTGTGGAATTACTAATGGCCTCCACTGAAACAGATGCCAATACGTTGGCCGGAAAAATAAACATCAAAAATGATCTGCGAAGAGAGTTTGATTTGAACATCACCGAAGAGGCCATCGCCATGATTGAAGGCAACGAGGCTCTTCTTACCGCAAAATCAACCGTGCTTTTTAAAGAAACGTGGCACAAAGGAGTAATTGGCATAGTTGCTGCTCGGTGCGTGGAGAAATATTATCGCCCCACTGTGATATTGACTGAATCAAATGATAAGATTACCGGCTCGGCACGCAGCGTGAGAGACTTTGATTTATACAAAGCGATCAGCGGTTGCAGCGATTTACTTGAAAAGTACGGAGGTCATAAATATGCAGCCGGACTTACACTGGACAAAAGCAACCTGGTAGCGTTTCAGGAACGGTTTGAGCAAATTGTTTCTTCAACAATCACAGAAGAAATGCTTACCCCCATCATCGAGATTGACTTGTCTGTTCAGTTTGATGCACTTACTTCTAAATTCTATAGTGTACTCAAACAAATGGCTCCATTTGGTCCTGAAAATCCAAAGCCGGTGTTTGAGGCAAAGAATGTGTCTGTGCTTAATTCGCTGAGTAACTTTAAAGACAAACACATTCGGTTCTTAGCCGGTCAGGCTGGGAACGAAACCATGTTCAATGCCGTGGGTTTCGACCTTATTGAACATTACGACAGTATAACCAAGGCAGATTCTTTTAGCATCGTATTCACGCTGGAAGAAAACACATTCAATGGTAATACATCGCTCCAATTAAGAATCAGAGACATAAAATTTGACAACACATGATACTGAGAGCCGATAATCTGATTAAGAGATATAAAAAACGCACGGTAGTAAACAACGTGTCGGTGTATGTAGAGCAAGGAGAAATTGTAGGATTACTAGGCCCCAATGGTGCCGGCAAAACCACCAGCTTCTATATGATCGTAGGCCTTATAAAGCCGAATGAAGGAAAAATTTATCTGGATCAGGAAGACATCACCAGTTTGCCCATGTATCAAAGGGCAAAGCGAGGCATCGGCTATCTGGCACAGGAAGCATCCGTTTTTCGTAGTCTTACAGTAGAGGAAAATCTATTGGCCCCGCTTGAGATGCGCGACATTCCAAAAAAAGAACGCAAGGAAAAAGTAGAGAAGCTATTGGAGGAATTTAGTCTGACTCACGTTCGAAAAAGTCTGGGGATGGTTCTTTCGGGAGGAGAAAGACGCAGAACAGAAATTGCCCGTGCGCTGGCAGTCGATCCAAAGTTTGTGTTGCTGGACGAACCCTTCGCGGGAGTTGATCCGATTGCCGTTGAAGAAATACAAGGCATTGTAGCAAGACTAAAAAAGAAAAATATTGGGATACTCATTACTGACCACAATGTAAACGAAACACTTTCTATCACTGACAGGGCCTACCTGATGGTAGAAGGAAAACACTTTAAGACAGGTACAGCCGAAGAATTAGCTAATGATCCATTAGTACGAAAAGTATATTTAGGTCAAAACTTCCGTTTGAAAAGATCTGCTTCTGCTACTCCTTCAAATCAATAATTTAAAAGTTTGGTTATAGCAGGCGCTCGTTCTATTTTTGAGTTTGACGGTGCATGCAAATAATTAATTCCATACTTACCTGGGTAATCAAAAAGCGGATCCATCAAATCGAGCTTTTCAAGAAATACCCTCACGATGTTCAAGACGAGGTTCTAAAAAAGCTCATAGGGTTTGCACGCTATACTGACTTTGGTCAAAAGTATGCCTTTGATGATCTGATCAGCTACGAGGACTTTAAGAGAAGAGTACCTGTTCATACCTACGAGCAAATCTTCCCCTTCATTGACAGGCTCATGCATGGCGAGCAAAATGTGTTGTGGCCTACCGAGACAAAATGGTTTGCCAAATCAAGTGGCACGACAAACGCACGCAGCAAGTTTATACCCGTAAGCCCCGAGGCTCTTGAAGATTGTCATTATAAGGGAGGAAAAGATCTTTACTCCATGTTCATCAACAACTATCCTGATACTAAAATATTCTCAGGCAAAGGACTAGGCGTTGGTGGAAGTTACCGCATCAATGAGTTTGATCCCACCTCATCATCACATTACGGTGATGTGTCGGCTGTGATTATGCAAAATCTGCCGCCATGGGCTGAGTTCATCCGCACACCAAGCATTGAGGTGGCCCTGATGGATAACTGGGAAGAGAAAATTGAAAAACTTGCCCGTGAAACTGCCCATGTAAATGTGACTCACATCGCGGGAGTGCCTACATGGACCGTTCTTCTGATTCAATACATCACAGAGTTAGAGAAAAAGAGTTCTATCCTCGAAGTGTGGCCTAACCTGGAACTGTTCTTTCATGGAGCTGTGTCTTTCAAACCTTATCGCAAGTTATTTGAAACGCTCATCCCCAGTGAGAAAATGGTGTATTGGGAAACATTCAATGCAAGTGAGGGATTTTTTGGAATTCAAGATCAAAAAGATTCTGATGACCTTCTGCTCATGCTTGATTATGGCGTGTTTTACGAATTTATTCCGATGGAAGAAATCGATAAGGAATATCCGGATGCCATTCCGCTTTATGAAGTAGAGGTAGGAAAAAATTATGCCATGGTAATTACCACCAACGCAGGACTGTGGCGCTACAACATTGGCGACACCGTTAAATTCACTTGCACGAATCCTTATAGAATAAAAATATCGGGGCGCACGAAACATTTTATGAACGCCTTTGGCGAAGAAGTGATTATAGAAAATGCGGAGACGGCAATTACCAAAGCATGTGAACAAACCGGTGCCGTTATCGACAACTTCACTGCAGCACCTATATTTTTTGATAGGGGAAAACGTGGCGGCCATGAATGGATCATTGAGTTTGTAAAACAACCCAGCGACATTGCCAAATTCACTCATGTACTTGACGATACGCTTAGAAAAATAAACTCCGACTATGATGCCAAGCGGTGCAAAGACATCGCACTGGTGTCACCGACCATCCATATCGTAGCAGAACACACCTTCTATAACTGGATGAAAAAGAGAGGAAAACTAGGAGGCCAAAACAAAGTGCCCCGCTTAAGTAATTCCCGCGAGTTTGTTGAAGACATCCTTGCGATGGTCGCCTCCTCGTAATAACTTTTCGTAGCATTTCCTTCTAAAATTGAAAATCCATTTTCTATGAAAAAGAGAATACACGTTCTTTTTATTGCTTTATTTCTTCCTGTACTTGTCTTTGGCCAGATTAAGAAAGCGATTGTAGCATCGGACCTGATGAACATTGCTACCACCAGCCAGATTCAAATTTCTCCTGATGGCACAAAGGCGGTGATCACAGTGGTGCGCAAGGCAGTAAAAAATGAAAATGATTATTATTACACCCGTCATTTATATTTGCTCGACCTGCCTGGAAAAAGTGAGCCCATGCAACTGACCTTCGGTGATAAAAACGACAATCAACCACAATGGTCAGCTGATGGAAAACAAATTGCCTTTGTGCGTACTGATGGCGATAAATCTCAACTATGGATACTTCCTTTAAGCGGAGGCGAAGCTCATGTGATTACAAAATCTGAATACGGGGCAGGCAACCCTCGTTGGTCGCCAGATGGAAAAAAGATTTTATACTCAGCCAGTGTTCCTTTTTCTAAAATAGAAGGAAGCACACCATGGACTTATGAACGCCCGGGCAGAACCAAAGATGATGAGCCCAACTTTAAAGCATTGAAACCAGAAGAAAGAAAAAAGATTGTCACCAGTCCCGATGGTTCTTTAGATGAAGTGAGAGCATGGCTCGCAAAAAACACATTAGATAATAATCCACGTGTTTTAGTAAGACAGGATTTACAAGGCGAACTTAACCTTCAGCCTGAAGAATCATTTACTCATCTCTTTTTGACGACAATCGGTTCAGATGAAAAGGACATTCAACTTACACAAGGCTTTCAGGATTTTCAATCTGCAGATTGGTCGCCTGATGGAAAAACGATCATCTGTCATTCGCGTGTTTATAAAACCCATCCTGATCGCGAACAGGACACCGATCTCTGGACTATTAACGTTGCTTCCAAAACCGCTAAAGAGTTTTTAACCTGGCCGGGATATAGTGTTTCCAATGCATCATTCTCTCCCGATGGCACGCAAATTTCTTTTTACGCAACCAACATTGAAAATCGTCATGCAACTCAAAATCAGTTGGCAGTAGTTTCTGCGAGTGGTGGAAAGCCAACATTGCTAACTGCCTCCTTAGATCGCGACATTGGTGATAATGCTTGGTCAGTGGATAGCAAGACGATTTATTTTTCATCACAAACTGAAGGTGATATTCCTTTATTCAGTGTTGCATCAAGAGGCGGAGTAATCACAAAAATTCTTGGTAATGATAATGGCGTGAATGATTTTGATGTGCGTGGTGATAAAGTGGTCTATGCGCTTACCGAAACAAAAAATCCATGGGAAGTTTATCTCTACAATCTTAAAGATAAAACCAATCGCCAACTCACTCAACTCAATGAAGAATGGATAAAGGACCGCATTGTCAACTCGCCCAAAGAGTACTGGCTCACTCGTCCTGACGGAACAAAAATTCAATATTGGGTGCAGGAACCTATTGGCAAGAAAGATGGCATGAAGTATCCCACCATTTTAAATATTCATGGTGGTCCTTCAGCCATGTGGGGGCCTGGAATATTTTCCATGTGGCATGAATATCAACTTGAAAATAGCTGGGGCTATGGATTAGTCTATTGCAATCCTCGCGGCAGTGGTGGCTATGGCGATAAATTCAAAAAAGGAAATTTCAAAGATTGGGGCAATGGGCCTGCGAACGACATTCTTGCATCGCTGGATGAGGCCATGAAACAACACAACTGGATTGACAAAGATCAACTGTTTGTAGAAGGCGGAAGCTATGCAGGCTATATGGTTGCCTGGATTATTGGTCATGACAATCGCTTTAAAGCAGCCAATGCACAGCGAGGTGTTTACGATCTCACTACCTTCATGGGTGAGGGCAATGCCTGGAAATTGGTGCCCGATCATTTCGGTGGTTACCCTTGGCAGAAAGAAACCAAAGTATTGTTGGATTCAGAATCGCCTCTTACTTACGCGGAAAAGATGAATACACCCTTGTTAATTATCCATGGCGATCAGGACTTGCGCACCGGTGTGATTCAATCTGAGATGTTGTACAAAAGCTTGAAGATCATGAATAAACCAGTGGAATATATCCGCTATCCGCGCGAAGGTCATGAATTAACGCGAAGTGGAAATCCGGGGCGAATGATGGATCACATGTTGCGCGTAATTGAATTCTTTGAACGCTATGCAAAACACCCAGAAACTCCGGCAGCTATGATAAAATAATTTTAGCCACAGATTCAAAGCATAAAGATAATCTGTGAATCTGTGGCTATACTTTATTCTACATAAAGCACAAGCCCTTTTAAATACTCTCCTTCTGAATGATAGAGCGAAACCGGGTGATCAGCCGGTTGAGAAAGATGATGCAACACTTTTATTTGTCTACCCGATTGAATGCCCGCTGATACGACAGTATCATAAAACAATTGCCTGTCCACCACTTGTGAGCATGAGAATGTAAAGATGATGCCACCGGGTTTAATCATTTTCATTGCCTCCGTGTTCAGTCGTTGATAGCCTTTCACTGCTTGGTGCCGAGCATCTTTATGTTTCGCGAAAGCAGGTGGATCCAGAATGATTACGTCATATACATCCCTCTTGTCTTTGATAAAATCAAATGTATCGCTGGCTACGCACTCATGCACATGCGGATCAAATCCATTGAGGGTTAGATTTTTTCGGGTCATCGTAACTGCCTTTTCAGAAGCATCAACCGAGTGAACTAAAGCCGCTTGATTCTGTAAAGCATACACTGAAAATCCACCGGTATAGCAAAACGTGTTTAATACCGTTTTGTCTTTGCTCATGTCGCCCAACAACTTTCTGTTTTCACGTTGATCAAGAAAAAAGCCGGTCTTCTGCCCTTCTTCCCAATCCACATAAAATTTATTTCCATGCTCAAGCACAATGTGAGGTACACCGGCCATCCCCAGCAAATATTCGCTCTGTGATTTTTCAGATAATGATTTATAGTACACCGCTGATACTGAAAACCCTTTTTCTTCCAACGTCATCTTGATGGCATCAGAAATCAGATTCCTATCCAGATGCATGCCTGCTGAATGCGCCTGCACAACGGCAACATCATGATAGATGTCTATAATCAAACCGGGCAATCCATCTCCTTCGCCATGAACAAGTCGAAACGCATTCGTGTATTCAGAGACAACCTGAGTTGCCATTCTTTGAGCAATGGCAACTTTTATTTTCGAACGATAAACGGAATTTCCGGGAGGGACTGCCCCAAACCAAACGATGCGCACGGTGATGGTCCCTTTTTGATAGTGGCCAAAGCCCAATGTTTTTTTTGAAACATCTTGTACCTCCACCCAATCACCATCTTTTAATCCATCGGTTGTTTGTTGAATGGCCCCGGAAAAAACCCATGGGTGGAGTCGTTTTACCGAATGATCCCGGCCTTGTTTTAAAATAATTGTTCCCTTAATGTTCACGTACTACTTCGTTAAGAAATTTTGTCAAAAAACAAAGGTACTCAATATATTCAGGCAATGTAGTTGAGCGTTTAATGTCTGCTTTGCCTACAAGAAATATGAAATTTTGTCAGTAAAATGAACCTAAATCATGTCAGCCATCGTTTTATAACCACTGGCATTTCTTTTGATTTTGCGGGAAGTAATGAGAAGACAAAAAAAATCTGATTTTACTAATCAACTAATCTTTGCAGAAACACATCTTGTTTCCGCTAACCATTTTTAACATTAAATAAATATAGAATTATGAAACGATTCGGATCACTTTTGTTGGCTGCGATGTTGGGTAGTGTGATAACCATTGTAGCCACTCAATGGCTGGTAAAAGATCAACAGTCAGGAGTTAAAATTGAACACATTACAGGAGCCCCGGCCTCACAGGTGGCGTATACTGTAAATGATCTGGGGCAAGTTGTGCCATTGGATTTTACGGGCACTGCAGAAAAAGTTACTAAGGCGGTAGTTCATATCAGATCGATACAAGAAAAATCTGCCCGCGGTAATTCTCAAATTCCAGAGGCATTCCGTCCCTTCTTTGAAGGACCAGAAAGTCAAGGCCCAAGTCAAAGTACTGGCTCAGGTGTGATCATCAATAAAGACGGATATATCGTTACCAATAATCACGTTGTTGATAATGCTGATATGGTGCGCGTGACGCTTCATGATAATCGCGAAGTAAATGCGGAAGTGATCGGCACAGACCCTGACACGGATCTGGCTGTGATCAAGATCAACGAAAAGGATCTTCCTTATCTGTCATTTGTTAATTCCGATGATTCGAAAGTTGGCCAATGGGTATTAGCGGTGGGTAATCCATTCAACTTAAACTCAACGGTTACTGCCGGAATAATTAGCGCCAAAGGAAGAAATATCAATATCATAAATTCTGGTAACTCAGGTGCAAACGGACAGCCTGCTCCAAATACTGCCATCGAATCATTCATTCAAACTGATGCGGCTATTAACCCAGGAAATAGCGGTGGAGCGTTGGTAGATATTAATGGCGGCTTACTCGGAATAAACACCGCCATTGCAAGTCCTACTGGTTCTTATTCAGGTTATGGTTTTGCTGTGCCCTCAAACATTGTTAGTAAAATTACAGAAGACCTGATCAGTTTCGGAACTGTGCAGCGTGGCTGGTTAGGTATCGAAATCAGAAATGTAACCAGCGATCTTGTAAAAGAAAATGACCTTGGTGTGAATGAAGGAGCCTTCGTTGCCGGATTTGGAGATGCCTCAGATAAAAGTGCAGCTAAAGCAGCCGGAATCAAAGAAGGGGACGTGGTCGTGAAATTGGATGGAACCGAAATCAAAACCAGCTCTGCCCTGATTGAGTATGTCGGTCGCAAAAGACCAGGTGATAAAATTGAGGTTGCCGTAAATCGTCAAGGGAAAATGGTGGTTATACCGGTTATCTTGAAGAGCCGCGAAGGGAAAACAACCGCTGTAAAAAGGGATGATAAGTCAGAATTAGCTTCGTTGGGATGGGAGTTAGAAGAAGTGGATGCCAAAACCCTGAAAAGAATGGAGATTACCGGAGGGGTTAAAGTTTCCGCGCTTACTAATGGCAAGGTAAAGCGATATACCGATATCAGAGAGGGTTTTATTATCACCCATATCGATGACGCAGTCATAAAATCAGTAAAAGAGGTCGATGAAATATTGAAGAAAAAGAAGGCCGGAGACTTAATAACTATAGCTGGGGTATATGAAGATTATCCCCGGGAGTATATATTCGCATTGCGCATGTAAAACTTAATTCTAAACTGAATGAGAAAACTCTTTAAGAAAGGCGAACGCGTTCGCAGCAAAGTAGATGGTAAAGTGATGGAAGTACTGAAGTACCTCAAGTCAAATTTGGTGGAAGTAAAATGGTTTGATCTTCAAGCCAAGGAAGTTCGAACGAATAAAGTCAAAGAAGATAAATTATCAAAAGCAGCATAACCCAAAGCCCCGACAAAATCGGGGCTTTGTTTTTTAGACCAGGTTCACAAGTACAAAATAATCCGATTACCTTTACGGTTAGAAATATAAATTCTTAGCCATCAAAAAATTTCAGATACCAGCTTATTACAGATCTTCTATTACAGGAAGAATTAAAGAATCGCGCAGGTTAAAAGATTTGCGCAAGCAGGATTTTTCTCCTACGGTATTAGACTTTGGACCTATTCAGTTTGTACTAGCGCGCCACTTTGGTTTTTGCTATGGAGTGGAGAACGCCATTGAGATAAGCTATCGCGCACTGGAGGAGAATCCTGATAAAAAAGTGTTTCTGCTAAGCCAGATGATCCATAACCAGGAAGTAAATAAAGACCTCGAAAGCCGCGGGATAAAATTCATCATGGATACCGATGGATCTCAGTTTATTCCATGGCAGAATATTAACAAAGATGACGTGGTCATTATTCCTGCGTTTGGTACCACACTGGAGATTGAGCACCTGCTTCTTGATAAAGGCGTAGAAGTACAGAAGTATAACACCACGTGCCCGTTTGTAGAAAAAGTATGGAACCGCGCTGAGAAACTCGGAAAAGATAACTACACCATTATTATTCATGGCAAGCCAAAGCATGAAGAAACAAAAGCAACTTTTTCACATAGCAACCATCATGGCCCATCGGTGATTGTCAGGGATATGAATGATGCTCACCAACTGGCAAACTACATGTTGGGCAACAAGACCCGTTCAGAATTTTATGATGAGTTTTCTGGCAAGTTCTCTCCCGGATTCGATCCTCACGTACACTTGCATCGCGTTGGCGTGGTTAATCAAACTACCATGTTGGCCAGCGAAACCCAGGGCATCGCAGATTTCTTTCGACAGCTGATGATTTCAAAATATGGCGAAGAAAATCTGAAAGAACATTTCGCAGACGCGCGCGATACACTGTGCTATGCCACCAACGACAATCAGGATTCTACTTATCAGCTTTTAGAAAGTGGCGCAGATTTAGCCCTTGTTGTGGGCGGTTATAACAGCTCTAACACTTCACACATTGTTGATCTTTGCGAGCGGAAATTTCCAACGTATTTCATCAATTCAGAAACCGAAATAAAATCAATCTCCGAAATTCATCACTTCAATTATCATCGTAAACAAAACGTAATCACCCACGAATTTCTACCTGATAAAAGGCCCTTACGAATAGTGCTGACCAGTGGAGCGTCTTGTCCTGATACGTTAGTGGATCGTGTTCTTTTGAAAATGTTAGGCTTTTTTGAAAACTCAATGCCAATAGAGGATATTCTTGCCGCTTATTAATCTACGGATGCGATCATCTGAATATTTTATTCTTTTTATCATTCTTACTTGTATTTTTCGACCATGAAAGGGCTTATAACGATCATCATTTGCTTGCAGAGCCTGTCGCTCTTTGCGCAGGAATCCGATTCAGTAAAAATACTTGAGGAGGTAACTATCCGATCCTACGAAGCCAACCGCCCGATACTACAAGTTCCGGCTTCCGTGGGCTTGGTCATGAGCACTGATTTGCAACGATTTAGTAATACATCTTTGGTTTCGGCTATCAATAATATTCCTGGCATTCGCATGGAAGAACGCTCACCCGGCAGCTATCGTTTTTCTATCCGGGGAAGTTCCCTCAGATCTCCCTTTGGTGTTCGCAATGTGAAAGCATATTGGAACGAACTTCCTCTAACAGATCCAGGAGGAAACACGTACCTCAATCAGTTGGATGCAAACTCTATAAACCAGATTGAAATCATTAAAGGCCCGGGCTCAAGTCTCTATGGTGCAGGAACCGGTGGTGTTTTGTTATTAAAATCTCCGCGTCCTGAAAATGAGAATTTGATTTCTGCTTCATGGATGGGCGGAAGTTATGGGCTTAATAATTATCAGCTGTCATTATCGCAAGGCAATAAAAACACAAGTCATTATATTGGATACCAGCATCAGCAATCCGATGGCTATCGCGAGCAAACACGCATGGTGCGTGATCAACTCAATAGTACATTCCGGTTTTCATTCTCCGATAAGGAAGAATTAGAGACTGCTATTTTCTATACAGACTTATACTATCAAACTCCCGGTGGACTTAATGAAGCTGAGTATCTTGCCAACCCAAGACAGGCACGGCCTGCTGCAGGTACACAGCCTGGAGCAGTGGCACAGCAGGCAGGGGTTTCTCTTCGATCTTTTTACACTGGCGTTTCACATCAATATCACTTCACTAAAAACATTCATAACCGCACAGGTGTGTACGGCAACTTTGTTCAATTCAATAATCCTGCTATTCGTAATTATGAGCGCAGGCTTGAGCAAAACTTTGGCGCACGAAGTGTAACTGATCTTTCCTTTTTGATAAAGGGATGGAAGGCGAATTTGCAAGGCGGAGGCGAATTTCAGCATGGTTATTCACCGGTAAAAAATTATCAGAACCGAGGCGGATACCCAGGCCTTCTGCAAAGTGATGAAGAAATCAGAACCCTACAATATAGTTTTTTCGGACAAGGTGAATTAAGCAAAGATAATTGGATACTTACCGGGGGGTTAAGCGCAAATTGGGTTAGTTATTACTTGTTGCAACTGAATCGCTCACCCGCAATAGAGCAAGAAGTAAATTATGATCCTGCTATTACACCGCGTGTGGCATTGCTAAGAAAAATCAATGATGCTTTTTCTCTTTATGGAAATATGAGCTGGGGATTTTCTCCTCCTACATTAGCTGAAGTTCGTCCTTCCAATGGTGTTTTCAATACCACACTTAAACCAGAAAAGGGAACACAAATTGAAATTGGTGGCAAGGGATATTTTGGCAATCGCAAATTCTTTGTAGACGTGGCTCTGTACCATTTTGCTCTCGATGAAACCATTGTTGTGCGCAGAGATGCCGATGGTGCTGATTACTTTGTGAACGCTGGAGCCACGGATCAAAATGGATTAGAATTGTTACTCAACTGGCAACCTACTATTTCAAATTCAATATTGTCATCCTTTAAACTTTGGAGTGGTATAACGCTAAACAAATATGAATTTAAAGATTATATAAAAGACAATGTTTCCTATTCAGGCAATCAGCTGACAGGAACACCTAAAGAAGTGCTTACGGGTGGAGCTGATCTTACTTTCGCTAAGAAGTTTTTCCTTAACCTGACTGTTAACTATACCTCAGAGATTCCATTAAATGATGCCAATTCAGTCTATGCAAAATCTTATACCATACTAGGTGCTAAGGCGGGCTACAAAAGCCAATTGAATAAGAAAGTACCCTTTGAATTATTTGCAGGTGCCGACAATTTACTTGACGAAACCTACAGCCTCGGCAATGATTTGAATGCTGCAGGCGGCCGGTATTACAACGCTGCTTTTGGACGAAATTTCTATTTTGGCCTAAAATTAGGCGTTGATATCTCCAAGAAAAATTGACATCTATTTTACACCCGATCCATAACAACCACTGCTAACTCACTGTAATTATTTCGAAGTCATAATTGAAGAGCCACCTTCAATCGGAGGAGCTTTCATTTTGCCGCAATCTTTCGCTGCAGATCATGAATGATAATCTCAGCATGCACTCTGGAGTTTTCAATAAACCATTTATTCGTTTTTAGTCCTCCACAAACTACACCAGCGAGATATAAATTGGTGACGTTGCTCTCCATAGTTTCTTCATCATAGACAGGCGTGTGATATTCATCATCATGAAAAGTTATTCCTATCGATTTCATAAAATCAAAGGGTGGCTGATAGCCCGTCATCGCCAACACGAAATCATTTTCCAAAATTTCATTCCCAACCGGAGTACTTATTTCAATAGCATTGAGCGAGATGCGAATTACTTCTGAACTAAAAAATACCTTGATCGAACCCTCCTTGATACGGTTTTCAATATCTGGCTTTACCCAATATTTTACGCTTTCGCGGATAGCTGATTCTCGAATGATCATCGTGACTTCGGCCCCTTTGCGCCAGGTTTCGAGTGCAACATCTACCGCTGAATTAGCTGCGCCAATCACAGCCACTTTCTGACCAAAGTAAGGATGTGGTTCGTTATAGTAATGTTTCACCTTAGGCAATTGCTCCCCTTCCACATTCAACAGATAAGGAAGATCATAAAATCCCAAAGAAAGTATGACTGCCTTCGACTGATAATTGCCTTTAGATGTTTTGATCTGAAATGTCGTTCCCTCTTTTTTTACCTCCTCCACCTTCTCATATAGTTTCACATTCAGCTTCCAGCTGGTGCACACCCTGCGATAATATTCTAATGCTTCTGATCGTGTTGGTTTAGGACTATTTGAAATGAATGGCACGTTTCCAATCTCAAGTCGCTCGGAAGTAGAGAAGAAAGTCATGTTTTGCGGATAGTGATAAAGTGAATTCACCAGGCATCCCTTTTCTAAAATAACATAACTCATCCCTGCCTTCTGAGCTTCGATGGCACACGCTAATCCAATAGGACCACCACCAATGATAATTAAATCTTTCCCTGCCATTCCGCCTGCTTTTTTATTTATTTAACAATAATGAGAAAATTCATTCGCTAAACATCATAAATTTATAAACCATAGCCGATTGTTGAATTAGTTTTAAATGATGATGATGGCTAATTTCGAAATACAGAATTGATTAAAAATGGATTCCGAAGACGAACAGAAATTGAAATTGGTAAAACGATATTCCCGATTGGCAATCGTGTCGGCATTTTTACTTGCCCTGTTATGGCCGTTGGATAGTTTCTTTTTCTGGATATTTTCAGGAGCCACTGCCTACTTTGCTTTTCTTGCATTTTACTTTCGGCCACGAGTTGAGCGTGAAGAGGAAAAATTTGAATATACCAGGCCAGCATGGCAAAAGCCAGAACAAGATCAAGATCGTCCTTTAAACGTATCACCAAAAAATGTTAAACTCATCGTTGTGATATCAGTTCTCGCTTTTTTTGGTTTCCTGCTCATCTTAATGATCATTGGCTTTGCCACCGGTGATGATAGTACTCCTGAACAGATCAGCGAAGAAATTACCATCAACGAAAGCCGCGATTTATTAGCCGAGGATCCAACTAATATTGATGCCCTCACCAACCTGGGAAATAGCTTCTATGAAGAAGGCCAATATGATTCAGCCATGGTCTATTATGAACGCGTATTAAAAATCGATTCAAAGAATGGCAGCGGTCTTTACAATAAAGGATTGGTTCACTATCAGAAAAAGGAATATCAAAAGTCGATGGATATTTTGAGGCAGTGCATTTTTCTTTATCCAGACAACACAGAAGCCATTATGGTGTTAGGCGATAACTACTATTCTCAGGATCAATTCATCCCGGCACTTGGTTGGTATAAGCAAGCCTACGAGAAAGGGGCGAGGACTGCGGGTTTATTAAATGTAATGGCCTACATCTACGATCAGCAAAATCAAAAGGGTGAAGCCATCCGTTTTTATAAAGAAGCCCTGCAGCAGGATAGTAGTCTCGTTGATGTTTATGCTCGTCTGGCTGAGCTGGATCCCAACGATTCCGATTGGTATAAGAAGAAGGCACAGGCTTGGAAATAATTTTAATCTTCGCTAAAAACCTCGGATTGACCACGCAACAGGTTATTATAAATCGTGCCGAATCCTCGTATCTTTGAGATTCCGATTCGACCCAATTAGATTAAAAGATATGACTATTCAAGAAAGATTTAGTCCCGAAGACCTCGAGCGCATAAAAAAAGCGGTGCACGATGCGGAAAGCAAAATCTCAGGTGAGATTGTTCCCGTGTTTGTTGAGCGCAGTGGAATTTATAGCATTGCTAACTACCGCGCAGCCCTGATTGGAGCAGCTACTGTGTTTCTTCTCATTATCATATTTGATCGATATGTTCCTTCATTGGCCGTATACGATCCGGTACTTATTTTCTCTATCGTAATGCTCGGTGGATTTATTGGTGCGCTGAAATCTCATTTTCTAAATCCGGTAAAGCGATTCATGCTTAGTCAAGGTCATTTAGACCAGGCAACCCGCAAGCGTGCCGAGTCCGCATTCCTTGAAGAAGAAGTCTTTAACACGCGCCAACGCACCGGAATATTGATTTTCATTTCCTTTTTTGAACACGAAGTGATTGTGATGGCGGATAAAGGCATCAGCAAAATGGTTGACCAGAAAGAATGGGATACACTGGTCCGCATCATCATCGAGCACATTAAAAAAGGAAAAATTACCGATGGTATTGTTTCAGCCATCACGCGCTGCGGTGATATTTTACTGGAAAAAGGATTCGTCATCACGCCTGATGATGTGAATGAATTGGGTGATGAACTGCGACTTGAATAACGTGCTAATCCTTTTATCAATCTCTTTCTATTTTTAGAAAAATGAAATCAGTTTTCTCAACACTATTTTTTACACTGCTCTTAATCTCTGCATCGGCACAACGCAGCATCCCTGCGCATGGAGGCGAGTGGGTGCATGATGAGGCAAGTGTTCTCTCTCCACAAGTAAAAACGCAACTCGAAGCCATTTTAAAAGCACATCGCGATTCTACGTCTACTCAAATTGCAGTGCTGTTAGTTCCTTCGTTGGAAGGAGAAGACATCGACTCGTATGCGCTACGCGTGTCTGAAGCATGGAAACTCGGACAAGAAAAGAAAGACAACGGAGTCTTGTTTCTAGTAGCCATGCAAGAGAAACAAATGCGCATTGAAGTAGGCTATGGGTTAGAAGGCGTGCTCACGGATGCCATGAGCAGCCGCATCAATCGAAATGAAGTAGCTCCTAACTTCAGACAAGGAAATTATGAAGCTGGTATACAAGCAGGTGTGATTGCTATCATTAAAACCGTTCAAGGAACCTATGTAAATGACGAGCCGATTGTACGAAAGCGCAAAGGACGCTCACCTATTGGAACGATCATCTTTGTTATCATTCTGATCATTGCTATGTCGCGCAAAAATCGTGGTGGTGGTGGTGGCGGTTCAGGTGGTTATTGGTCTGCAGCCATGTTGGGGTCCATGCTTGGTGGAGGAGGCGGCTATGGCAGAAGTTCAGGATCATGGGGTGGCAGTGGAGACTTTGGCGGAGGTGGTGGCTTCGGTGGCGGTGGCTCCAGCGACTCGTGGTAGATAGTATATGATGTTAACTTTTTTGAAGAACGATCTCCAATAAAATATGCGGTTGAAATTTTTGATTTACGCATTCATTCTCTCCTTTTCTGCATTTGGTCAGAAAGCTGTGCCAGAGTTATGGAACATGCGCGTGCATGACGATGCTCATGTGCTAAAGCAAGAGACCATCGATCAACTTGAAAAAAAGTTAGCTCAGTATGAAGACAGCACTTCCAACCAAATTGCCATTCTCATCATCAATTCATTAGAAAGCGAATCCATTGAAGATTATTCGATCAAAGTTGCTGACGCATGGAAACTCGGAAAAAAGAATAAAGACAATGGTGTCTTATTATTAATTGCCGTAGACGATCACAAGATGCGTATTGAGGTAGGCGAAGGATTGGAAGGCGTGCTGACCGATGCCCTGACCAGCCGAATCACCCGAAATGAAATGGCTCCCAATTTCCGCAGAGGTGATTATGATCGTGGTGTTACAGCAGCCATCGATGGAATGATAAAAGCCATCGGTGGTGAGTACACCGCAGAAGACACGAATGATCTTGAGGATCTTACAATGACGCAACGCATTCTGATCGGGCTCGGACTATTTGTATTTCTTGGCATCTTCGCATTTTTTGCATTGGTAATGCCTGGCTGCACGGGCTGGGGATTGTATGCTTTTCTGATTCCTTTTTATACCCTATTCCCTGCAGCGCTGGTTGGTGAAAAATATTGGTACTTGCCCGGCTCGATTTATATGCTTGGTTTTCCGGCACTCAAACTTTGGATAGGACGCACGGGCTGGGGGAAAAAAATTGGAAAGAATATGGGCGGAGGCACTTCCGGTGCTGGTGGCGGTTGGAGCAGCTGGAGTTCCGGTGGCAGTAGTTGGGGCAGTGGCAGCAGTGGAGGAGGTTTCTCTGGTGGCGGGGGAAGTTTTGGTGGCGGGGGCAGTAGCGGA
>JANOUH010000502.1:0-8665 GCA_031416795.1 Cytophagales bacterium
AGCTTCCACCGCTCTATCGGTTTGTTCTCATTCTTATCCCCTAACAAGGAACGCGTTGTTGATACCAATACTCATGGAGAGCCACGAGCATTTGTTCAAAGTGGAGTTTTCGAACAGGTAACACCAATGGATATCCTGCCTACACATTTATTAAAGAGTATAATGGCTGAAGACATTGATGAAATGGAGGCATTAGGTATTTACGAAGTCATTGAAGAAGATCTTGCTTTGTGTGAGTTTGTTGATGTATCCAAACACAAAGTGCAGGAGATATTGAGAGAAGGACTTGATTTAGTTCAAAACAGTTAATTCGGTTCAGATGAATTTCTTGAGAAATAAGCTTGATAAGGTAAAGCACAATTTTGAAAAAGGTCAAAAGTGGGAGAAGTATTATTATGCTTACGAAGCGTTAGATACGTTTTTATATGCTCCCAACACGACCAACGATGTAAAAGGATCACAGATTCGTGACGCGATTGATTTGAAGCGTTTGATGATGACGGTAATCATCGCCATGGTTCCTTGTTTAGTATTCGGAATATGGAATGTAGGCCATCAGCACTTTTTAGCAATAGGTCAGGCAAACGCCACTCTGGGAGATAAACTATTAGTTGGTGCACTTCAAGTACTACCAATTGTTGTCATTTCCTATGGAGTCGGCTTAGGTATTGAGTTTGTCTTTTCCACGCTTCGCAAACACCCGGTGAATGAAGGATTCCTTGTAACGGGTATGCTAATTCCATTAGTGATGCCTCCGGATGTTCCTCTTTGGCAAGTGGCTGTGGCAACTGCTTTTGCCGTGATCATCGGTAAAGAAGCATTTGGTGGCACGGGTATGAACGTGGTGAATGTGGCCCTCACAGCGCGTGCATTTCTGTATTTTGCTTATCCAACTGATTTATCAGGAGACGTTTGGACGTATATTGGAGACGGTCAAGCCGTAGCAGGATATTCTGGTGCAACCCCTTTGTCTTTGGCAGCTGATGCAGCAACCACCGGTGAGAATGTAGTGGCAACATTTAATTCATTTGGTGCGGGATGGAATGAAGGTGTTTTTACACTTTCGAATCTCTTCATGGGATTAAGACCTGGATCGATTGGTGAAACATCAACACTCATGTGTTTGATCGGTGCATTCATATTGATTGCAACCGGTGCAGGCAGCTGGAAAATTATAGTAAGTGTTTTTGGTGGAGCGTATGTCATGGGATTGTTTTTAAATCTGGTGGGTGGAAACGCTTTCGTTGAGATGCCAGCTCATTATCATTTGGTCATTGGAGGTTTGGCGTTCGGAGCCGTGTTTATGGCTACTGACCCGGTTACGGCTTCTCAAACCGAAACAGGAAAATGGATATATGGATCATTGATTGGTATGTTTACCGTAATGATCCGAGTATTTAATCCGGCTTATCCGGAGGGCATCATGCTGGCGATATTGTTAATGAACGTATTCGCTCCGCTGATTGATTATTTTATAGTTAGTGCAAACAAAAAAAGGAGATTACAACGTGCGACAGTCTAATCTTTACATCATCTTATATTCGGCAGGACTCACCATATTTTGTGGAGCTATCCTTGCCTTTGCTTCTATTAGTCTTAAAGACAAACAAGATGCAAACATTGCTTTAGAACAAAAAAGCAATATCCTTGCTACAGTGATTTCTCTCGAAGAAGATGCTAACATAGAGCAATTATATGCTCAGCGTATCAGAGGCTTTGTGATAGATTACAACGGAAATGAAGTTCCCAACCTGGAGCCTTCTAAAGTAGCAGTTGCTTCTGAGTACAAGAAGAAACCAGAAGAGAGAGTTCTACCAGTTTACGAATTCATTAATGAAGCCGATTCAACTAAGGTGGAAGCGGTTGTATTACCAGTGTTTGGTTATGGACTGTGGAATAATGTGTGGGGCTTTGTAGCGCTGGAGTCTGACTTTAACACCGTGCGTGGTGTTAAGTTTGCTCATGCAGGTGAAACACCCGGCCTTGGTGCCCGCATTGAATCGGAAGAAATACAGGTTCGTTACAAAGGAAAAAAAGTCTTTGAAAAGGATAACCTGGTGTCAATCATAATGATGAAAGGGGAGGGCAAAAACTATTCGGATGATCATCATAAGGTAGATGGCATGTCTGGAGCAACGCTTACCGCTAAGGGAATTAACAATATGATGAATGATTATTTCAGTTGTTATGCCAAGTATTTGGAGAAGAAAAAATCAGCACTCAATTAATATTTATGAGTACAGAAACAGCAGAATTAGAAAAAGTAGAAAAGAAGGCAGAGCCTCTTTTCTCAAAGAAGAATAAAAAGCTGATTTCAAATCCGCTTGATATTGACAATCCAATTACCGTTCAGATTTTGGGTGTTTGCTCTGCATTGGCAATTACTTCTCAGATAAAACCCGCAATAGTAATGACGTTGGGCCTCACGTTTGTGACCGCTTTTTCCAACGTATTCATTTCACTGATGCGTAATGGTATCCCTTCCCGCATCCGTATTATCGTGCAGTTAGCCATTGTGTCGGTATGGGTAATTTTGGTGGACCAGTTGCTGAAGGCATACGTGTATGATATGGCTAAGCTCATGTCAGTATACGTGGGTTTGATTATCACTAACTGTATCGTAATGGGTCGTCTTGAAGCTTATGCCATGGCTAATAAGCCGTGGCCTTCTTTCTTAGATGGTATTGGAAATGGATTAGGTTACGGAATCATTTTGATTGTGCTGGCTGTCGTGCGCGAATTATTTGGCTCAGGTACTTTATTCAAAGGCTTCTCTTTCGAGTGGCATGTGTTTGAATCTATGGGCATTGAATATCAGGGCAATGGCCTATTACTATTGCCTGCAGGAGCTTGTATCCTGTTAGGTATTATCATTTGGGTTCAGCGTTCGATTAACGGTTTTCGTGAAACTCATTAATTTTTAAAAAGATTATGGAGAATCTTATCAATATTGGTATTCGGTCAATTTTTATTGACAACATGATTTTCGCCTACTTCCTGGGCATGTGTTCTTTCCTGGCTATTTCAAAGAAAGTGAAGACTGCCTTTGGGTTGGGGATAGCAGTAATTTTTGTGTTGGGAGTTACTGTTCCAATCAATTGGTTGGTTCAGAATTATGTTCTTAATGCGGGGGCTCTTGCATGGTTAGGAGAAGATTTTGCCTCCATTGATTTGAACTTCCTTCAGTTTATAGTATTCATTTCTGTGATTGCAGCCGTTGTTCAGTTAACCGAAATGGCGGTTGAAAAATTCTCTCCTGCTCTCTATGGAACGCTTGGAATATTCCTGCCTCTGATTGCAGTGAACTGCGCTATATTAGGTGGTGCTCTATTTATGGTAGGTAGACCTTATAATCTGGCGGAAGCAACTGTTTTTGGCGTTGGTTCAGGAATAGGTTGGATGCTCGCGATCGTAGCGTTGGCTGGTGTTCGTGAAAAAATGAAATACTCGAATGTACCGGCACCACTCCGTGGATTGGGAATCACATTTATATTGGTTGGATTAATGTCACTCGGATTTTTGAGCTTCTTAGGATTCTCTCTTTAAGAGTTGATGAAAACTTAATGAAGAGGCTTCCGAAATAAACGGAAGCCTTTTTAATTTTACAGCTATGAAAAATCCTCTCAGGACCATTGCCCGGTATTTTTTCAGTGGCATGTTGTTTATTGTGCCGCTGGTTGCTACCGGATACTTCGTTTTCCTTTCTTTCTCCTGGCTCGATGGCTTGCTCAATCTTCCTTATCCTGGATTAGGCTTTGTAATCATCTTTGGAGCAATCACTCTATTCGGATATCTCACTTCAAATTTTGCCGTGCGTGCGGCCACGGATTGGTTTGATCATGTGATGAATAAAATCCCATTGATCAAATTAATTTATTCTTCTATCAAGGATTTAATTGGCGCATTTGTGGGAGACAAAAGAAAATTCAACAAACCGGTTTTAGTCACCATCAATAAAGACAATAGCCTTCATCAAATCGGCTTTGTCACGCAAGAAGATCTTTCTGATCTGGGGTTAGATGAAATGGTTGCCGTGTATTTTCCACACTCGTATGCGTTTTCCGGAAATCATTTTTTAGTGCCTAAGACGAGCGTTAAGCCATTGAATATTTCCGGGCCTGCAGCAATGAAGTTTATTGTGTCCGGTGGGGTTTCTGGTTTTAAAGAGCAATAGACCACACAGCTCATGGCTGGAAGCCCGTAACTCGAAACTTAATTAATAACTCCCGATCCGATTAACTCATCCCCTTCATACCAGGCTGCAAACTGACCTGGCGTTACTCCACGTTGTGGTCGATCGAAAATAATATAAACACCTTCTTCTCTTTTGAATAACGTACAAGACTCCAGCTTTTGACGATAACGTATGCGTGCCAAATAATCTTTTTGTCCACCGCTTTGCAACTTCAAATCTTCCCGTATCCAATGTTCATCTGTGTTCGGAATGAAAAGCCCTTTACGATAGAGCCCTGGATGATCATCGCCCATTCCCGCATAAATAACATTCTTATCGGTATCCGTCCCGATCACAAACAATGGTCTTTCAAAACCACCGATGTTCAACCCTCTGCGCTGACCAATGGTGTAGAAGTGTGCACCATTATGTTCACCAACCACTTCACCTAACTGAGGATATAATTCATAAGGTTTGGTGATATTCAGTAAATCATCAGATTCAAAACCATTTATAAACGCAGAAGAATTTGCACCGACTTCAATTACTTTTCCTTTTTTAGAGGCAAGTCTTTGTTGTAAAAACTCTGGAAGATGTACTTTTCCAATAAAGCATAACCCTTGTGAATCTTTTTTCTCGGCAGTAGCAAGTCCTGCTTTTTTCGCAATCGCTCTTACTTCTGATTTAAGTAATTCTCCAATTGGAAATAATGCTTTCGCTAATTGAGCTTGCTTAAGCTGACAAAGAAAATAGCTTTGATCTTTGTTGGGATCTTTGCCTGCTAATAATTGATAAATAGTCTTTCCATCTTTTTGTATTTCACCTTTTCTGCAATAGTGTCCTGTGGCAACAAAGTCGGCACCCAATTTAATGGCAGCATCTAAGAACACATCAAACTTGATCTCACGATTACACAGCACATCCGGATTGGGCGTTCTGCCACGTTGATATTCGGCAAACATGTAATCAACTATACGTTCTTTATATTCTTTACTTAAGTCGATGGCTTGAAACGGAATGCCTAGCTGTTGTGCGATAATCATGGCATCGTTGCTATCATCGAGCCAGGGACATTCGTTGCTGATGGTTACGGAGTCGTCATGCCAGTTTTTCATGAACATACCAATCACATCATATCCTTGCTCTTTCAGCAAGTATGCTGTTACACTGGAATCCACTCCACCTGATAAACCAACGACTACTCTTTTACCCATATAGCTTGAAGCTATTTCGTATTTCGTTAAAGCTAAATTCTCGTTTAAAAGTTCCTGCCTTCTCCCGACACAGGTCGGGCTTCTGACAGGCAGGAATTCACAATCTGATTAAATCGCTCTTTGAATTGCTCGTAATAAATCCCCGTTCCAGGGCCTGAGAATCCGGTATGAATGTATTTTACTTTCCCATCTTTACCTATGAAAATGGTAGTGGGAAAAGCCAAGACTCTATTTAATGCAGGTAATGTTTCGGATGCTTTTGCTTTGTCGTTTGTTCCGGCAATGACAAAATCATAACCGACTCCCAATTTTTCTTTCATCTTCTTAACACGGCCACTTGCATATTCAAAATCATCTTTGCGTTCGTAAGCAAGGCCGAGAATTTCTACACCACGGTCTTTATTCTCTTCATACCATTTCGTTAGGAACTTTGTTTCATCCATGCAGTTAGGACACCATGTTCCAAAGATCTGAAGAATCACCACTTTATCTTTGAAGCGATCATCTGTGCTGGCAATGTTATTTCCCTTCAAATCCGGAAAGGTAAAGTCCAGGGTTTCAAAACCTGGTTTTAAAAATGTTAATGATTCTAAATCCGGAAGTGAAGCATTTTCATTACGAATTCCTTTCCAGGACTCAAGGCTTGTCTTTCCGGAATAGAAATTTCCTTTGATTGAGTCACCTTCAAAATGTGCAGTGAACACAAAAGCATGATTACCATCAAACGTACTTAAGAATAATTCATTATCGATCACATCGCCCTGAAGGTATCGGTAATCTCCTGTTGGAGTTAGAAATGTTCCTGTCACTTTACTGTAAGATTGTTTAAAGATTCCCACAGCTACATACTTTTCTGTTGGTGACTGAAACTCCAATGAATATTTTCCTGAAAAGTCTAACTCAGTTTCCGCATCTTTTGCAAAGCGAAAGTCATCACCGAATGTCGCGGTGAAAGGAAGTTTATTAATCGGATCATAATTCTTGATGTAGTATCCGGTTAATCGGTTGTCTTCTATTTTTGCTCGTAGTTCTGTGTCAAATATGTGCATGACAATGCGAACGGAATCACCGGCAATCGAAACTTCATCCAAATTTAATCTCTCTTCCGCATTCATTACAGTAATGCGGTATTGATCATTCACTTTTTTGACCTCAAATCCAAAGGGTAATTGGTGTCCTTGCATTTCAACAACGCCCCGCCAGATACCCGATTTAAGCTCAGCATTTTTGGTGGTGCATGAGCTTATAAGAACCGCCAGTATAATTATCAGAGAAATCCTCATCCGTAGCCTTTTAAGTTGGATCGAAAACGCAAAAATGCGATAAATCATTCTAATTTCGTTGTCCGTTTTTGCTTATTAACAAACCGTTAAAAAGATAAGGCAAAATCGATTAAGGGATCGAGAAAGTGATATGCTAAAAGGCTTGAAAGTACTTGAATTGGCTTCCGTATTAGCGGGCCCTGGTGCAGGCCAGTTTTTTGCCGAATTGGGTGCCCAGGTTGTCAAAGTCGAGAACCTTAAAACAGGCGGTGATGTAACCCGCACCTGGAAGGGTCGCGATGAAAAAACCGATGATCGCTCCGCCTATTTCTGCTCCGTGAATTGGGGTAAGAAATCCATTGCCGTTGACTTGAGCTCTCCGGAAGGAAAATCAATCGTACAAGCCCTCGTGGCCAAAAGCGATATTGTTATTGCGAGTTACAAACCAGGTGATGCAGAGAAGCTAGGCGTATCTTACCAACAACTAAGAACGAACAACGAACAACTGATCTACGGACAAATCACCGGCTACGGTTCTGACAATGATCGTGTGGGTTACGATGCCGTGATACAAGCAGAGAGTGGCTTTATTGATTTGAACGGAGAGAAGAATGGTGAGCCTGTAAAAATGCCGGTGGCATTGATTGATATTTTAGCTGCACATCATTTGAAAGAAGGATTGTTACTGGCATTACTGAAACGTGATCGTACGGGAGAAGGAAGCTTGGTTGAAGTCTCATTGATACAGGCGGCCATATCTTCATTAGCAAATCAGGCTACAAATTGGCTGGTGGCTAAAAGACTTCCAACAAGACAGGGATCAGCGCATCCCAACATTGCACCTTATGGAGAATCATTTCTCACAAAAGATGGAAAAAGAATTTTGTTAGCGATAGGAAGTGACCGACAGTTTTTTGATTTATTGAATGTCTTGAACTTAGATGGTTTGAGTAAAAACGATAAGTTTATCAGTAATCACTCAAGAGTTATTCATCGTGATGAACTAACCACTTTTCTATCTCAGGCAATTCATCAGTTTGATTCTAATGAATTAATGGCTAAAATGAATGCTCACAAAATCCCCGCAGGCATTATTCAAAATATGAAAGAAGTATTTGAGATGAATGAAGCACAGGAACTTTTGATAGAAAGTGATGACCTGACCGGAGTAAAAACATTTGCCACAAAAATGACCGGCAACTGGCAACCGGTAACCGACCTGCTTCCACCACCACATTTTGGACAACATACTGAAGAAATTTTAAGTCAACTATAAACGAAGCATAATTATAATCATGAAAATAAATCAAGGTACATGTTGGATATCCATCTTCTTAATAGGATTGTTTGTTACCGGCTGCCAACAAGAAAAGGAAGTTGTTGATAAAAAGATCAAGAGTATTGATCCTCAAAAAGCAGCGCAGATGGCAAAAGCTATTGAAACAACCGTGACACCACAACTTGCGGAAGGATTTACGCTGAGCATTTGGGGAGTAGATTCTCTGGTGGCTGACCCGGTGTCTATTGATGTTGATGATTATGGGAAGCTATATTATACTCGCACCAATCGTCAGAAGCATTCTGAGTTTGATATTCGTGGTCATCAGGATTGGGAGATTGAATCGATCCAATTAAAAACCATCGAAGAGAAAAGAGCTTTCCTGAGAAAAGTACTATCTCCGGAGAATAGCAAGAAGAATGAGTGGTTGGCTGATTTAAATGGTGATGGCTCTCACGATTGGAATGACATGACAGTGGAGAAGGAACATGTATATCGACTGGAGGATACTTCCGGAGATGGTGTTGCTGATATGTCTCAATTGATGATCGAAGATTTTAATGATGAAGTAACTGACGCCATGGGCGGAGTAATGAAACATGGAGATGATCTTTTCGTCAACATCGGCCCTGATATGTGGAGGTTGAATGATAAAAATGGCGATGGTCTGATTGACGAAAAGACTTCGATCTCTCATGGCTATGGCATTCACGTTGGGTTTGGTGGTCATGGTATG
>JANOUH010000503.1:0-30240 GCA_031416795.1 Cytophagales bacterium
CATTCAATAAACTGCTCGTCACATACGTAGTGCCTGCTCCGTTCTGTACGCTCGTACCTCCAACAAAAAATTCATAGTTCGTCCCGCCACTGCCTGTGAAGGTTACACTCGTGCCCGAACAAATTATATTATCTCCATCACTGCTCGTTAAGCCAACGGTAGGATTAGGATTAACTGTCATGGTAAGCACATTACTAATATCAGAGCAACCACCTGCAGAAGTTACGATGACATCTACCTGATCATTGTTGATCAATGAAGAACTCGTATAAACATTGGATGTACCTGTTTGAACATTACCTCCGTTAACACGGAAACTATAATCAACACTACCTAATGGAGTCGCAATAAATTTGACACTGGCTCCAGAGCAAATTATATTATCGGAATCATCACTAACAAGACTCGCATCAATATTAGTTGCCGGTAAAATTGTAATAGTTGTGTTATCAATATTGGTGATACCATTTCCATCGGTAATTGTTAAGGTGTAAGCAGTTGTAGACGTTGGTGTAGCTATCGGATTAGCAATATTTGTTGCACTTAAACCGGCCGCTGGGCTCCACAAATAAAGAACCGTTGGATCTCCGGTAACCGAAGCGTTCAATTGTACTGAGCCTCCTGAACAAATTGAGACTCCTCCACCAGTAATATTAACCACGGGATCAGCACCGGTAATGCCTGTACAGGCTGAGGTTTGACCGGCTGTTAAAGTTGCACCCGTGATTAGCATTGGACTCGATGCCAAAGAAGAATACTTTGTCCATGGGTTACTTGACTGGTTAAAGCTTCCATTCAACTGAGCACTTTTCATGTTGGCTTCAGTTCCATTAATATCAGCTGCCAGATACGTTGCTGAAATGTTTGCAATGCAAGTTGTAATTCCAGACTGATTGATATTCCAATACCGGCTTAAGAAGTGCGTAGCACTGGCATTCGATGGATGTTTTGCATCAACAACCGAAGCCCCTATGAATGCTGAAGCAAACGCGGCAGCTGAAGTTACATTGACTGTTACTGGAGAGTACTCAAGCGTGGCTGTGTTATCTCCAATAGGAAAAATAAAACTACCTGTTGCCGTGTATGTCTTTCTTAATTCCCCTCCACCGGAAGCAATGATCATCCTGGAAGCCGAGGGTGAGGCTATTGAAATGCTACCCGATGCCCCGATCAACAAATTGCTGGTACTCAAATTTAGATTACCTGCTGTAAGTGTTAAAATATTGGATACCTCTGAATCGCCATTTAGGATAGCTTCCCCAGTTGCCTGGTTTATCGTCAAATTGTAATAAGTAGTTTCTTTTACAGTTTGAGATGTGCCATTGTAAATAACTATATTACCAGTATTAGCTGCACCTAACGTTGCAATAGTGGTCGTTCCGGAAAGGTTGAGCGTTGAACCTACAGCCTGCGACAAAGCGCCTGAACCCGAAAGCGATGTTGATACACTAAGTGCGCTGCTGTTGGTTAATGTAACACCTGAAACAATAACGTTTGGGATAGAAAAAGTTCCAATTAACGCCTGTGATGATGTGTCGAAAACATAAGTACCTGAACCAGCCGTAAAAGTGCCATTGTTCGTTATGCCACCATGAAATGTAACTGGCGAGTTTCCTGAGTTATTCCATGTGGCTCCTGATGAGATAGTTACTAATCCTCCGAAAATTTTTGTACCCGTTGCTGATGAAATAACCAGACTACCACTTATTCCTGTTCCAGTAGTGGTAGTACCCAAAATTGTCAAGTTAAAGCCACCTGCTGTAAAAGTTGTACCATTACCAATTGAAAGATTTCCTCCAATGATAGTGGCCACCCCAGTACTCGTACTTGTACTACCAGAAGTTGAGACATTATTGAATATTGTTGAGGTAGTACCCCCGATTGCTTGGGTAGTACCTGTAAAAGTAACAGTACCTGATCCAGCCACAAAAGTGGCTCCGTTATTAGTGAAATTTCCAGTTACGTTTGTATTTATTCCAGCCGTGTAGGTGCCCGAATTCAACGTAATATTGCCTGAGACATTTACCGTAGCAGGAGCTGTAAAATTTCCTGCGGTTTCTGTTAAATTAGCTACGTTCAAAACTGTTGTGCTGCCAGAAACACTTACGTCCTGGGCACCCGATTTATTAATGGTAATGTTATTAAATGATTGTGTTGCTGCAGTACCATTGATTGATTTTGATGCACTTCCATTAAAATTAATGGTACTTCCAGTATTAGTAAAGGTTGCTCCATTATTTGTCCAATTTCCTGCAACATTATGCGTAAATGCACCTGCTGTAAAACTTGTTCCTGAGCCGAGCATTACATTTCCACCAATGGTTAATCCAGCTACCCCGGTAGAACTAGCAGTACCACTTAGAGTTAAATCTCCACCAATTGAAGTAGTTCCTGCCTGTAGTGTTTTACTACCGCTTCCTGCCAGATTCAAATTAGTATATGCAACTCCTTGAACTATTTGTGCTGAACCGTCAAACGTTACAGTTGTATTTGTTCCGTTTAAAACAATTGTGTTGGTCCCTGTTCCACTCAAACTAAACGGAGTGCTTCCACTTAAAATTAATGTACCCGAACCTCCTGCTGTTGTAAAAGTAGATGTATTGCTACCAAAGATATTTGTTGTAGCGATCGAGCCATTTACATCAACAGTTCCACTTTGAAGATTCAATGTGGCATCGTTCCTACTACTTGTATTTCTATCAGAAAATAAGGATAAATTTCCTGAAATCTGAAGATCGGCAATGTTAGAAGTTAATATTGTAGCTTGCGTTGAACTGGGAACGATATTAGTACCCACTACCAGAGACCCGCAGGTTATAGTGCCCGCACCTAAAACTTGAGCGTTGGTGCTATTGCCATTGGCACTTGACAAAGTTATACTGACCGTTACCGTTAACGTTACTCCGGCATTTACAGTTAATGTTGCTAAAGTAGCACTGGTGTTGCTAAAGGTGATTGAGTTGATAGTCGCATTAGCTATTACGGTTATATTATGGCCAGGAAGAATAATTACATCATCTGTAGAGATTGGGGCTATCCCACCTACCCATGTTGCGCCATTATTCCAGTCACCAGTGCCAGAACTTGTAATAGTTGCCGCAAAAGCAGATCCCGATATCAGGAAAAGTAATAATGCGAGAATTACTCCGCCCTTTAGAATCCTTTCGAAAGCCAACTTTTTGGGGTATTTCAAATTAAGAACGTTAACAAAGAATATAGGGAAACAGATATTATAAAACTTGAATTGCTTATGCATGTTCATTGAACCAACTTCGAAAAGTAAATAATATTTTAATACTAAATGTAACCACTTGCAATCTAATAACCGATCTAATCACTCATTTTACCCTGAGAATTGAGTTTCATCAGAACCATTTTTGTTTGGCCCGTTACACCACCTAATGTCATGGTACCGATAACCATAATCTTTCCATCTGGAAGTTCTTTCACTGTGCCTGCAAAATCATCACCAACACCACCTAAAAAAATAGGTTCCTGCCACACCTTATCAAATCGATTATCTAACTTTAGAAGCGAAATATTTAGATTATCACTAGACAGTAACTTACTATTTGTGAGCAATAAAAACCCTCCTTGCGATAAAACGGTCATCCTTGACTGTTCGCCAACATCATTACCAAGGCTAGTCGGTGATTTTTCAGCTAAAACATTATCCTCCCCCGGTACAAACAAATTCTTCTGAAGCTTCACAATAAAAGATTGGTTCTCACCACCGGCAGTAGTTTTGATTCCACTTAAGACATATCCCTCCCCAGATTGAAGCGGGCTTTCTATTACCCCGCTGAGTTTTTCATCCTCAGCAGGATTACCAATGACATCCAACAAATCTGTACCATTGTTGGTGGGATCACCGGTTGCTCCAAGACTGAAGGCCCAGTATTTATAATCGCGAGTACTATTTCTTACCGTATTGGTATAGCCAAATCCATAGTAAGTTGATGAGTTGACTTCAACTATTTTTATTAGAACATCCTCGCTGTCATCCAGTCCAGATGTATAATTCCAAAGACCGGTACTCTCATCTACAATGTCCAGGGAACTTGTAAACCGAAGATGCAACGCATCCTTACTGTCATTTGGCTTATTCAATTTATCTGTTTTTACTGCAGTGGTCGAGCCTGAAACAATATATCCGCTTTGAATAATTGATATCGAATTAACTTCTTCATCCGCCTCCTGGCCATTCATGGTTTTAAATAATTTATCAACACGAACGCTATCGATCGGAGTCCCATCTTGCGAAACCACTTTAACAAATACGTCCTTATCCCCTGCTCCCTTTTGTGATTCTGCAGCAATAATAAGATTACCATCAGGAGCCAATTCAATGTCTTTGGCAAACTCATCGCCAGCTAGTCCAAAAGAATGTTGCCAGACTACCGTGCCTAAGGCATCCACCTTCACTAAATAAATCTGCTGGCCCAATGTTGCACTGACTCTTTCATTCCCTAACAGAATGAAAGAGCCGTCACTATTAACCACAAAATCAACGCCTTCATGATCTCCATCTTCTCCATAGAATTTTACAAAATAACTTTCTGCTGGTGGATCAAATCTATTTTCCGTGTCACAGGAAATAAGTAATATGAAGAATAAAAGAAGGATATAGCCCCGCATCATGATTTGTCCTTTTCAGTTTCTGCCTTCTTTTTGAAAAGATTACTCAATTTTGGTTTTGTCTTTTTTCGTGGATTATAAATTGGATGAATATAACCAAATGACAATGACAAATTATCCAATCTAAAGAAGTCACTTGCATATTGATAATACGTTATGGAAGGATCAAATGCTCCATCTTGTGAATAATAGTTTTGATCGGGTTTAGTAAAATTCGAAAGGCCAGCCATATAACGAAGGTCTGCATACACAAAGTCTCTTCCGATTTTATACTTGACCCCACCACCCAGTACTAAAGAATGATTTAAGAAGTTTCTTTTATAACCAACTGCATCGCTAACTCTTGGTGTCTGTTGAATTCCAATCTCAGAATTTGAGGGGGTGTTATTATCAAATTGTAATGAAACGTTGGAGGAAGTCAATATACCAATCGCAAAGCCGGCATAACCAAAAGGTCTTACTTTACCGGAATCATCAGAATACTTTATATACAAGGGTATATCAAAACCAGTATGCTTCTCTTCCATTTCCTGTATATCGTTTTTGGAATATCCTTTGGTTTCACGTTTAAATGCTTTGTAAGCAAAATTGCCCTCTGCACCCAGGCTCCAATGATTATTTAAGTTCCAATCAAACCCAACTCCGAATTGAAATCCTACTTTAAAAATTTCTCTTCTATCCAAAGGAGTTCCGCTGGTCGTAATCTCCTGAATAAGCCGGGGTCTGGAAGTATTTAAGCCTATCCGAAGATGTGGAGTAAATACAGGAGTGGAGGTGAATTTTTTACTTAAGTAGTAAACATCAATTGGATCGCGAGCTGGATTGGCCACATATTCAGGATCAGCTCTAAGTAATTTCAAATAACTATCGTCTGCAGCTTTAGGATCGTCCAAAATCAAATAGGCTTGCGTCAAAATCAAATAGGCCCTCACCTTCTGTTCATTGGTGAATCCCCTTTCAAGACACGATTTTAATAACGAGGGAATTCCATAGAATCTACCCGCGTTAAACTCATCATCAGCTTCAATAAGAATTTGTTCGCAATCCTTATCCTGTGCAAGAATAGGACTGGAAAGGAATAAAGTGATATAAAGAATGAATATAAGTCTGCGATTCATTAAAGATCCTTTATCAGTAAACTTTGACAAGTTGATTCGTAGCCAATATTATTTCCCACATAGATCTCCCACTCTTCTGGTGTCATATTCCGCTTAAGTTTTGGGCAAACTTGCTCCGCCAGCATCTTAGGATCTGTGGGCCAAAACCGTATCTCACCATCATTACAAGACGCTATCAAAAAATCTGATCCTTTAGTAAAGGAAATATCCCATACATAGCCATTGTTATTATCCATCAAAATGGGCAAATCATTTTCATGATCAACTACCCACATTTGCAATTTTCTATCTAAACCCGCACTTGCCAACAACAATCCGTCAGGACTAAACTCCAGGTCCATGATCCCTGATTTATGGCCTGATAATTCCTTTACCTTACGTGTGTCCAGATCCATTAGCTTAACTATGCCCCGCACTACTTTTTGCTGTTCATTAATTACTTCAACTCCGTACGCTAATAGAGGGCGACTTGGATGGTATACAACGGATAGAATTCTATTCGGTGCCTCTTTGGCCAACTCTTTATAAGAGTAGTCGCGAAGATTTACAATGATCAGATTACCAGTAGTAGAAACTCCTACCAACTGCCTTCCATCTGGACTTATATCGATTGATTTAAGATCGTAAGGTAAGGTTAAAATGTTTTTGCTCTGACCATTTATATGATTGGTGAAACGAAGTGTTCTATCTGCTGAGGCCGAGATGAAACCAGAATTATCCGGAAGGAATTTAATGTCATTGATGAGTTGTGTATGTCCTTCAACTACTCTTGGCCTGGATGGTTCTGCCAGATTAAATATCTCTAAGTAACTTGAATCACTTCCATTAACCAGATACTTTTCATCTTTACTTAAAGCCAATACACGGTTAGGATATCCCTTATTTTCATAAAGGAGTTTATCTGCCTTTTGAGTCAAGAAGTTACCCTGGAAAATTCTTCCATCATTTCCAGTAGTATAAAATGTAGAGGAGTTAGAAGATACGCTAAGTGCATACATCTTATTTTTGAAGTTACCTGGGACTCTTGTCGCGTTATAATTGAATCCGTTCAGTTTGGTCAATGAATAGTAAAGTCCGCGGAAGACGTATGGATCATACTTGTTGCCTTCATACTTTTTGTGATATAAATATCCTTGCATAGCCGTTAAGCCTGCTAATTGTGCCTCATCAATTCCTTCAGACTTAGCCTCCAATGACTGAGCGATGGAAAGCATGAGAAGGCGATTGGCCTTATCAAAGTTATCCCGGGCAATTTGAGTTTGTTTTTCAGCATTAATTCTAGCCACCTGCTCTTTGTCTTTGGAAGAATTTGCCAATTCCTCTTGCTGCAATGCGTATATCAAGTTCTTCTCCGCCACGTCTCTTGCCCGCTTAATATCTCCATAAGCTTTTGAGAGTTCTTTATTTTGATTGTCAAGTTTCTCCCTTTGCGCCTCAACTTCGGCAAGGGCATCCTCTGCCCTTTGTCTTTGAGCATTGGCTTCAATGGTTGCTTTTTAGCTAATTCCTTTTGTTCAACGGCCAATTGAAATTGCTGTTGAGCCTTAATTTGTTGAAATAATCCATAGATGAAAAAGCCTGTTGCTATTAATAACAAAAGGGCAAGAATAAGGTTGGTAACCCTTGCCCTTCGCAACATTCTTCGTTGCAGCATTTCCTGATTCTTGAGTTCAGCCTCATAGGTAATTCGGCTGGTGTCCAGGAAAACGATGGCACGCTCAAAGGCGATATCATATCGCTGAGCCCAGGTGCGGGTTGGTTTTTGTTTCTTTTGCCAGTTGAGTGCTAATTGTAAATCAGGAGGCCTCCAGAGGTTTGTCTTTCCGATCTGATACATCGCTGCCGCATCAGAAATTCTTCGATACATAACAGAGGACTCAAATTCTTCATCTACCCAGGTTGAAAGTCTGGTCCAAATGCGCATTAAACTCTCGTGAGACAATTCAATCATTGAATCACCGCTCAACGAAACATGGGGGCCTGGCATTAAAAAGGATCTGCCTGGCTTTCTGAACTTTTCAACCACATCGATAACCTGGTCTTCTGATGCCTGGGCGAGCTCTGCTACATCAGAAACTTTACCCGGCCTTCGCATCTCAAGGTTCTCAGAATTCTTTTCCGTTATAGTCTTAAAAAGAATTTCGGCTATACCCTTTTCCTTGGTAGTTAGTTCATCATAGGCTTCGTTAGCATGAAGAGACAGCGCCTGGGATATTCTGCCAACGGCATTATAGTGCCGGATATCGATCGGTTCGGAAGGTTCGCGATTTGCGATCCAATAATCCCATGTGCGCATGAGGGCATGCTGCAAAATTGGAAGTTGATCCTGATTGTCACCAATATCACTTAGTAATCGCTTTACCAATCGCAGAGAAATTCTTCCTCCACCTACAGCTATCGGTCCCTCAATAGCCATCCGCTTTTGGTCACGTGACATCTGCGGAACGAGGTAGTTACTATCATTGATCATTTGCGTAAATCCCGGGAAGGATGCGCATTCACCAATGAAATCAGAGCGCATGCTAAGCGCTACAAATGCTGGAACACGTTGCTGTGCAACAGCTGTAAGTAATAAGTTAACAAAGGCAGTAGCCTCATTCAAATTTTCATCACTTCCTAATTCCCTAAATCGAAATAGTTCTTCAAACTGATCGATAAAAAAGAAAATGTTTTCATCGTGATTAGCCTGCAGGTATTTAGTTAATTCGACTAAGCCATTATTACCGCTTCGTAAAACTGATCCGATAATGGCCTTATGGATTTGTTGATCTTCTTGTCGAATTCTTCCTTCCTTTATAAGAAATTCAATAGCATCATTGGTAAGATTTTCTATCGGTGAGTTTCCTGGTCTGGTGATGATCACCTTCCAATGAGGGCCAGTCTCTGTCATGAACCCTCCATAAAGGACGGGTATAAGACCACAGTACATCAAACTGGATTTACCGCTGCCCGAATAACCAATTACAGCAACAGAACGGTTCTTATATAGTTTCTCTAATATTTCATCGACCTGGCCTTCCCGTCCAAAGAAAAGATGAGCATCTTCAATTGAAAAAGGTCGCAGTCCTGGAAATGGATTAAACCCAATGATCGATTCATCAAACTGTTCGTCTGATATTGAATCGTTAGATGCGCCAGCCTGAACGGAATAATTTAACATTCTTATTTACTAGACGGAGTAAACACTAAATTTAACAAAACTGGGGTGAATTCAATTAAATCTCTTGCCAAGAAAAAGTTACAGTTAAAAAAAATTACTCATTACCAGTTAAAAAAATTCTGTGAAATCTACGTTAAAATCAAATATATTCCAAAACTTTATCAGCAAGTTTAACCTGGTCAGACAGTAATTCATAAAATTCATCTTTGTTGAATTTTAACAGGATCGTTTCATCTTTTGCTACAAGACCGTTTGAATTCAATTTACCTGGCTCCACCAATTGCTCTCCTAAAAATTCTCCTTCTTTGAAATCAGTTATGATTTGACCAAATTCAAAATACTGAATCTGACCTTTATAAACCATCAAAAAATCCCTACTCTGATCTTTTTCTAAAGGCATGATTTGATCCTTTTTCAAAAAGATATTCCTGGATAAATCAGCAACATACGAAAGTGTTAATCCCGCTACCCCTTCGAACAACTTGATTCGCTGTAGAAAGAGGACTTTATCATACAACAAAATTGCGGTATCAATACCTCTACCTAATATTGCCGCATCAAGTGATTTCTTTATGTCTTCGCCAAGTCTTATTGAATTTGAATGATAGAGGTTGGGATCAATTTGATATAACGCCCAGGCCGAAGTTTCTCTAATCAACTGATCGGGATTAAACAATTGCGAAATCAAATCGAGGGTAAAATCTCCAATTTTTAGAATACCAATCTGATGCAATACGCACGCTTTTGTCCACCTGTTGCTTTGAGTGAAATCCCGGTTGATCAAGAATTTCAAAACCAATTTTTCATCCAGCGGCACTCTTGGATAAAATAATTCCAATCGTTTTATTTTCTCGGAATTACTTACATCGTCAAGTACTGGTATTACTCTTTGTTTTAATTGGTCAGAAAGGAAAACGTCCAACAATTCTATGGCATACGTTACACCTTCTGCTGTTCCACTTTCAATACTTTCTTTTACTAATTGAATTGACCTGGTATCATATAACATTGCCAACAACATATAAATGTGTTCTATGTCATTCTGAATTTCAAGTTCAAGCGCTTGCTTCACAACTAAAGAACCTGGATGATCCCCGATCTACTCAATGGCTCCCAGATTCCAGGTTATCGCGGCAACATCTGCTTCAATCGCGTACTTAATACGACTCACCTGCGCTAAACCCGCTTTAAAACCAGAACGCCCTAATGATAGCAGCACCTGAGAAACAATTACCTTATCGGGATAATCAATCTTATTCCAGAGAAAGTCTTTTGCCCTGGCGCCACCAATTGATCCAATAATTTGAACAATTCTTGTCATCACTGGTGAGC
Organism: Cytophagales bacterium; assembly: GCA_031416795.1. Lineage (GTDB taxonomy): Bacteria > Bacteroidota > Bacteroidia > Cytophagales > Cyclobacteriaceae > ELB16-189. The sequence continues at coordinate 10,249 of JANOUH010000503.1, forward strand.
TCTGACCCGATCGGTAAAATGAGTTGTCCAATAATTGGAGCGCTGGTTGCCCTATTTGAATTAGTGCATTAACAGCAGCATTGCTGTATAACGAATTCCCCAAGTTTTCTATAAGAGAAGAAATCACTTCATTGTTATGCTTCTTTACCGCTGTTTTTATGGCAACAAGCCTAACCTGACTGTCACCATCGTTCAATAATTCAATCAGGAAAGAGATATTTTCTAACGTGGTTGTATGTAGTAACAATTCAGCGGCATAATGACGGTCTTTTGAATCTTGAGAGCGTGTTAAACGCTGTATCCGTGTTTTCTGAATATCCCCTCCACTATTCAGAAGTAAATCAAGGTCTGACTTGGATAAAATATTCTTACCATCTGATTTTATTCGACCTGAGTCCAAACGTATAACGTAATTTTCTGAAACGGAAAGGCCCTTGATTTCATTCATTCTTTTTTGAGCATAATCCCTGGCTTTTACATCTGGGCTTTTCATAAGTGTATTAACCCAAACTCCAATTTGAGTAGGATTGATTTTCTCCAATAGTTTAAATGAAAATACAGCCCTTGATGCTTTGGGATATCCCAAATATTCTTCAAGCCTGGAAATAATCCTTGAATATCCGACCTCGAGCACATCCTGATGATAGCCAGTGTTTTCCAACTTGGAGCGGATTTTATTTTTATACTCAGAATAAAGGCTATTGGAAATCAAAAAGTAAAGAACAAGCAATCCTAATACGATAACAGGAATCCACAACAAATTAAAAAAGGAAATTAAGGCGAAGACAAAAATAAATGTACCAGCAATTAATCTTCCGAATTCGTTTACAACACCTTCCACTTTGGCTTGAATACTAAATCGATACCGGCTATCCAAAGGAATGAATAACAGCTTGTAAACCGGATTTTCAAGTGAGTCGCGAAGCATACTATTGAAGAGCCTTGTGAGCGCTACAAAGAGAAAAAAGTAAATAAAGGTCTCCGGATTCTCCTCCAAACTAAAACCAAACACAGAGCCTGAGAGTACGGAACCTATGACTAACAGGCCAACTACAGCAGGAAGAATAAAAAGTGAAATTCGGATTCCATAGGTGCCTAGTATTTTGTCGTTAACAAATACCTGCATGATCAAACTCAGCGCATAAATTGCACCGTTGAAATAAGCCAGAAAGTTCGTAAGATCACGTTGATTCGGATATTGTTTATTCAATAGTGTTTGGAAAGTAAACTGATTGAAAATGAACGTCACCATCGAGGTGATCAGGAACAAACTCAGCAGTACTACATAACGGTCTTTAAATATTTTGGTAAACTTAGTTTCTTCCCGCACGCTTGCGTCTGTGCTCACTCTTGCCAAATCAAACTTTACTGAGATGATAATTAAGCAAATCAATGCACCCAAAATGCTGAAGTTGCAGACCAACAGATAATCTGATGTATCTGGAAAAAGACTTGACGTAAGGGGTATCAGAAAGTTGGCGGCAATAATCGCAATCAACTGGCCCGTGTCAATCCAGCCAATAATTCTCTTCGATTGCTTGAAATTAAATAGTCTTCCAAAAACACCCCAGTAGCAAAGTAGCAATAAAGCTGTGATTGGACCAATCAGACAATACATCAGAAATAAGGTTTTGTCTTGTACCCCATCAACGCCAAAATGATAGAAATAATAAAGACTAAATGTTGATGCTATGACGATTACTATACTTAAAATAGATAGTACTATAAAGCGAATACGATTCTGAAGAAAAGAGAATATGGCTGTGGTAAAAATCCCTAACAGACCCGAAACAAGAAAAGCTTTGTCGAGCTGATCGCTAAGTCTATTTAGAAAAAGGGATTCGGCTGTAACTTGATAAGTGGCCAGGAAAATACCGATAAAAAAACCAGTTCCCAGCATGAGAAACACCTGCAATTGCTCATCTGGTTTTACTCCTAAAAAACCTAAAACATTTATTTTCACGATTTGAATTTAAAATATAAAGGCCAAAACAAAAAAGCCAGGCTATTTTGGCCCGGCTTTTTTTATTAATTGTAATTACTTCTTCGTTGCAGTAGAGTCTGCTTTTGCTACCGGTTTAACAGCTTCCACTTTAAAAGCTTCATTTAGCCCCTTGATTACATCTTGGGTTATGTCTATTGATTTACCCCCGAACAGTAAATCGCTGCTTGGATCATATTTTAAAACTACTTGTAATCCTGTCTTCTCACCATACTCCTTTAAATATACCGTTATCCTGGCGTAAAGATCTTCGTTCATTTTAGCTTGCTCATTCATGATTTCCTGCTCTAAACTTCTTTGATAAAGCTGAAGATTTTGTTGCTTTTTGCCTAGATCTTCCTCTACTGCTTTGGCTTGACCAATGGTCATGCTGCCCACGTTTCTTTGATAGGAATTAATATCATTTTGAAGGCTTTGTGCACGATTTCTGAAGTCCTGATCCAGTTTCTTGCCTTTGGTTTCTAGTTTCTCTTTGTTGACATTGAAGAATTCATAATACTTCAATACCGAGTCAGAATTGATATAAGCAATCTTTAAATCAGAGACATTGGGTGAGCTTTCTCCAGCAACTGCATGGCTTTTAGGAGAAAAATGTAAATAGTATAGAACGGCTACTGCTACGAAGAGGATAGCGTTCAGAATTAGGGAAATGTTTTTCATGAATAGGTTTAGTTAAGGTGGCAAATATATGCCACTATTCATGAAATTCATGGATTTCTAAAACAAATCAGGGCTCTAAATCCTCTGTTTGGGTTTGAAAAGTATAAAATCCAGGATCCAGAACTAATTTATCAGCATTAAAATCACGGATAAAGCTTTCCATAATCTTTGGCGTTACCTTATCGATATGCAAGCCTACATCTAACCCAATTCCACAATCATGATGAAGATCCAGGTCAACATGCTCTTTCACCTTAACTTCACCCTCTTCCTCTAATTCCATCATTACTTCAGCCATGTAAAGGCCAATTTCTTCTTCAAGATCGTCTGGTGTCTTTAAATTTCCATTCTCGTCTTCCTCGTACTTAATCTTTTTATAACGCGGAAAATGCTGGGCCGCTTTATGTTCTGCTATTTCAAACAATTCGCTTTCATGTTGCATGCGAAGTGTATACAAAACCGTGTCAAATAACACCTCGCGACCTTCATGAACTCCTAAAAAATAGAAGTGCGCATACTCATCTGTGACTTCATCTTCAGAATCAAATATAAAAGGCTGACCCGAAGACTTTACTCTACCTATTAAGTCTTGCTCTTTCTGAAACAATGGATTTGTATTTTCGGATTTTTTCATTGGGTATTTAATTACAAACAAATCAAATTTACTATTCGCAGTTTTCCTATGATTTTTATCACTTCTGTCTGATCCATTTTATTTTTTTTCTTCAGCAAACCATTCAGCATACATCGGGTAATTTCGGGCTGTTCGTTGGATCACTTCTTTCATTTCTTCACCTATATCCTTTACTTTCTTTGCTGGCACTCCCGCATAAACACTACCAGGCTCAACACAGGTCTTTGGTAGTATAATGGCACCGGCAGCGATCACAGAGCCAGTACCGATAACGGCATCATCCATAATAATTGCTCCCATTCCAATCAGCACATTATCTTCAACCGTGCAACCATGAACTACCGCATTGTGGGCGATCGACACATTATTACCTATCACTGTTTTTGATTTTTGATACGTACAGTGAATGACAACGCCATCCTGAATATTCGTGTTGTCCCCAATGGTGATGGTGTTCACATCGCCACGGACCACTGCATTAAACCAAACTGTACAGTTATCACCCATTATTACCTCGCCAACCACCACGGCATTGTCTGCCAAAAAGCACTTACTACCAAATTGTGGGGTAAATCCCCTTACGGACTTAATAATGGCCATATTTTCCTATTTAATAAGGCAAATTACCTAAAAAGAATCTGCAATCGACAATCAGTTAAATCAATGATAAAACTATCTGACAAGATGTCACGATTATTTTAAATGTAGTAAATTTGCCCCTCTCTAGAATTAGAAAATGGATAAATTGATAGTAGACATCGGGGTTTTTCAAGAAACAAACATAGACGCTAGCGAAGCTGTACGGGTAACTCCCAATCAATCAACAGGCAAAGCAAGGAAGCTTTATATAGAAAGCTATGGCTGCCAAATGAATTTCTCTGATAGCGAAATAGTTGCCTCCATCCTGCAGAATGCCGGATTTGATACCACTTCCGAAATTGAAGAAGCAGATCTTATATTTCTAAACACCTGTTCCATCCGGGAAAAGGCTGAACAAACGGTGCGCAATCGCCTCAACCATATTAATGGGCTGAAAAAGAAAAAACCAGAAATGCTGGTTGGTGTGTTGGGCTGCATGGCCGAGCGACTAAAAACAAAATTACTTGAGGAAGAAAAAATTATTGACTTAGTAGCAGGCCCTGATGCTTATCGCGATTTACCGAATTTGATTTTGCAGGTTGATGTTGGAGATAAAGCCGTCAATACTTTTCTGTCTCGGGAAGAAACATATGCGGATATCAGCCCGGTTCGATTAAACTCAAACGGAGTAACTGCCTTCATTTCCATTATGCGTGGTTGTGATAATATGTGCTCTTTTTGCGTGGTGCCATTCACCCGTGGCCGTGAGCGCAGCAGAGACCCTCACTCCATCTTGGCCGAAGCAAAAGACCTATTTGAAAAAGGATTTCGCGAGGTTACTCTTCTCGGGCAAAATGTTGATTCCTATAAATGGAGTTCTGTTGAAAATAACAAAGCACGGCTTGAAAAAAATGGAACTGATGCGGTTACCAACTTTACTCAACTCCTTGAAATGGTCGCACAGGTAAGCCCCGATTTAAGAATCCGTTTTTCAACTTCTCACCCCAAAGATATTACAGATGATGTGTTGCATATTATGGCGAAGTATGAAAACATTTGCAAGAACATACACTTGCCAGCACAAAGTGGTAATTCCCGCGTTCTGGAATTGATGAATCGTGGCTACACCCGCGAATGGTATTTGGACAGAGTGAAAAGTATACGCGAAATTCTGGGAGATGAATGCGGAATTTCTTCGGATATGATTACCGGTTTCTGTTCTGAAACCGAAGAAGAACATCAGGACACGCTTACGCTCATGGACTTGGTGGAGTATGATTACTCTTACATGTTTTATTATTCTGAACGCCCTGGAACACTGGCTGCCAAAAAATTACCTGATGATGTTTCATTAGAAGTAAAGAAAAGAAGGCTTGACGAAATCATTAAAAAACAATCAGCACTATCCTTAAAACGAAACAGACCTGATGTGGGCAGGGTCTTCAAAGTATTGGTAGAAGGATCATCGCGAAAATCACCCGACTATTTGCAGGGAAGAAATTCACAAAACAAAGTGGTGATTTTTCCAAAGGAAAATAAATCGAAGGGAGAATACGTCCATGTGTTGGTAGAGAGTTGCACACAGGGAACGTTAATCGGAAAAATTGCTAAATAAAGTATGGCTATCGCAGACGCAGAAATACAAAGTGTAAAGCAACGATATGGAGTAATTGGCAATTCTCCATTACTCAACAATGCTGTGCGGGTTGCTATGCAGGTTGCCCCTACGGATATGTCGGTGTTGATTACCGGAGAAAGTGGAAGTGGAAAGGAATCCTTTTCAAAAATTATTCACTATCAAAGTGTCCGTAAGCACGGCCAGTTTATTGCCATCAACTGTGGCTCTATACCCGAAGGCACAATAGATTCAGAATTATTCGGACACGAGAAGGGTTCATTCACCGGAGCTCATGAATCCCGTAAAGGATATTTTGAAGTTACCAATGGAGGAACTATGTTTCTCGATGAAATTGGTGAAATGCCACTAGGCACACAAGCCCGTCTTTTGCGCGTTCTTGAAAATGGTGAATTTATAAAAGTTGGTTCATCAAAAGTTCTGAAAACCGATGTGCGTGTTGTTGCCGCCACTAATGTGAATCTTCTGGTGAAAGTAGAACAAGGGAAATTCCGTGAAGATCTGTATTATCGCCTCAGCACAGTGCCCATCTATGTTCCTCCTTTGCGAGAACGAGGAAAAGATGTTGAACTGCTTTTTAGAAAATTCGCTACGGACTTTGCAGAAAAATATCGTGTAAAACCGATCACCCTCACAGAAGATGCAAAAGAGCTTTTGTTGAAATATCGGTTTCCTGGAAATATTCGCCAGCTGAAAAATCTAGTTGAACAAATTTCTGTTTTGTCTTCAGAAAATAAAGAGATCACCGCAGAGATATTGGGCCACTATATTCCAAAAGAATCCAATTTACCTGCACTTTATAAAGATCAGCATAACCAGGAAAATATTTCAGAGCGTGAAATCCTTTATAAGATCCTTTTCGATTTAAGAAAGGACATGAACGATTTGAAGAAATTGGTGCTTGATAGTACAGCCAACCCGTCACAGGCGCAGCAAATTTTAAAAGACCAGGCCGGATTGTTTGATGGTCTTCAGGAGGACCTTAAGCCGTCTCATGAGCCAATGGTTTTGAATATCAAGTCAGGCGAACAAACCGATAACGGAGGGGAGGAGGAATTTCAGGACATTGCGCATGAGGCCGAGGATGATTCTCTTTCCATCGTAAAAAAAGAAAAAGAATTAATCATGCGTGCCTTGCGCAAGAACAACAACAAGCGCAAATACGCTGCCCGTGATTTAGGTATTTCCGAACGCACCCTTTATAGAAAAATTAAAGAATATCAACTTGAAGAATAAGTTACCTTTCTCATTATCACTCTCGCTGCTTCTCGTCACGCTAACGTTTCAGGGTTGTCATTATTCAATGAGTGGAGCCTCTACCATTGCGGAAAATATCCAGGTGGAAGAATTCTTTAACAACACTGATTTAGGGCCTGCCAACTTAGGTCAGACTTTTACCAACCGGCTTAAAGACTACTACCAGCAGAACTCAAGCCTAAGGGTTGTAAAAGAAAACGGTCAGCTTGTCATTGAGGGAATGATTACTACCTATCAGATTAGCCAGGTAGCTCCTGTTTCCGGAGGCGGCAATTCTGCCGATCTTTCAGCCCTTACCCGATTAACCATTGGCGTAAAGGTTAACTATACCGATACTTTGGAACCTAAAAATAATTTTAAAGACCGCACTTTCAGTTTTTATTCTGATTTTCCAAATACCCAGGATCTTATCACGGTGCAGGAAGGGCTTGAAAAGAAAATAATGGATCAGATATTCATTGATATTTTTAATGCGACAATTGCCAATTGGTAGTATTGCTCCGAGAGATATTTTAAGCTACTTTTACTATCCCCGCTTAGCAAAAATTGAAAAAAAAGCAATTTCATACCATCCTCACTAACTACACTTCTCTTACCCGTGAAGAGGCGGAGGTATTAATATCCCTTGAAAAAGAATTTCCATATAGCCAGGTAATTCATAGTCTGGCTGCACGAGCAACTCAGGATAATCAATTACCGGAAAAAGAAGACCAGCTTCATCTCGGTGCAATCTACACTTCGGACCGTGCTGTTTTCAAATCGATTATGACAGCAACTCCGCAGGGAAGAAAATCAGAACCATTTGAAAGACATCAGGCAGAAATCCAAGAACTGATTGAAGTTATTCACCCCGAGGTTAAGAAGATTCATACCGCTGTCCAGGAGATACCAGGAAACGTTATTGCCTCTGAAACTACGGATTCAAACAAGCCATTGCAGATCGATTCATATCCCGAGGTTAATAGCGTGGACTACACATCAGTGGATGACTCTTTCTATGATGAAATTGCCTATGATCTGCAAAGATTGAAAGAGCTAAAACATATTTTTGAAGAAACTGCTGAGCAATTTGAAAACGGAACCCTATCCGCTTCTCTGGATTCTGAAACAAATCACAAAAAGAAGAGCAAGCTCGTTGACCACACTGATGAACTTTTAACCGAAATAAAAAGCTCAAAAAAAAAGGTAAAGCCTGATGGCCCAAAACAGAAAGAACAGATTGAAATTATCGAGCAATTCATAAAAACACAGCCAAGCATTAAAGGAAAGGTTGCCACAGAAGAAAAGGCTTTACCGAAAGACGATTTATCAGAGAAAAGCCTCATTTATAATGAAAACATTATTTCTGAAACGCTGGTGGAAATTCTCGTAAAACAAGGCAAAAAGGAGAAAGCAATAGAAGTCCTGAAGAAGTTGATTTGGAAGTTTCCACAAAAAAAAGCTTACTTTGCGGCTCAAATCGAAGACCTTAAGAAGTAAGTATGTACATTTTATTTATCAGCCTCGCAATTTTCAGTTCAGTTCTATTGGTTTTGGTGGTTTTAGCCCAAAATTCAAAGGGTGGTGGACTCTCTAACCAGTTTGGTGGATCAGGTGCTAGCAACCTGATCGGTGTTAAAAAGACTGGAGATTTACTTGAACGTTTGACTTGGGGATTTGCTATTGCCATCATGGTTTTTACCCTGGCAACCAATTTCTCAACTCCTAATACAGCTACTACAGACGAAATTCTTGAGAAAGCAAAAGAACAACAAGGTGTTGGCATCGATTTGAAAAAGACTGATACTCCCGCTCAGCCAGCTACGGCTCCTGAGAAAAAATAATCAGCTATTTAATGTTATTAAAAAGCCCTGTCGCAAGACGGGGCTTTTGTTTTAGGCAGCCTTGGTGATCTGCTTTACCAGTAAACGCTTGGCCACAGGCATCAAGGTTTGCATATAGGGAAACTTTACCTTCGATGATACCAGATACACCGATGGATTCGGCAACTCAACAAATTGTTTGATCAAATTCATCTTCATATTCTCATACGTGTTGCTCAGGCTCCTCTCTGCTGTAAGAAGAAATTCAGTATGTATAGCTCGTAATGGCTCAGCACTTTGATTAAAGATGGTGGCCTGATAACGATACACATTCGTTTCCTTATCGGGAGGTTGCGCTACGAATAAATAGCCTTCATTGAGGTACAACGAAGTAAGACCAACCGGTGATATTTCACACTTCGACTCTACATACTCATAAATGAATGAACCTTCCTCCAGCGAGTTTTTAAATTGAGGTAAGGCGTATTCCATGATGGATTCGATCTCCTGCATCACCAAATCATCGTCAATGATTCTACGATAATTGAGTACCATATTTTTCAAACTTTCTGGCGATAATTCCTTTGGGAAAGACTCCCGGATCAGTGTCTTGTTTTCCTTCAATGAAATCAGATTGCGATAGTGGAAGATCATGTCTCCCAGAAATGGGTACAACTCCATCCTCTTAAAAGATTGCTTTACATTCTTAAAATAAGCCAGCAGCTGATACTTTTTGTATTCAAAATCAATGAGGCCATCAGTAAGCCAATTGTCCTTCAGTTTATCCATACGCTTCGATCAATTAAAAACTTATCTAAGTATACGAAAAAATGGATTTTCCTGCCAATCTGCCATTTTGTTGTATGGGTATGCGACAGGTCTGACAAAAATCTTCATCTTTGCTGCCCGTAACTGGAAAAAGTGTCAAAAAAAGCTCTGAAATGCTGAATGGCATGGAAATCGAGCGTTGGATACAACCAGTTAAAAACTTGTTTAACTAAAATTCAAAATCCCATATGGCAAAAATTAATTTCAAACCAAACGAAGACCGGGTGCTTGTGGAAGCAGCTCCTGCTGAACAAAAAACAGCCTCTGGATTGATCATTCCAGATACGGCTAAAGAAAAACCACAAAAAGGAAAAGTAATTGCTGTAGGCGATGGCTTAAAAGACAAGCCCGTTACTGTGAAGGTGGGTGACCAGGTGCTTTACGGAAAATATTCCGGCACTGAAATTACCATTGACGGTAAGGAATACCTGATCATGCGCAATTCTGATATTTTCGGAACAGTTTAATTCTCACTTCTAATTCACAACTTTTCAAAATAAAATTATGGCTAAGGAAATTACATTTGATACCAACGCCCGCGATAGAATCAAAAGAGGCGTAGATAAATTAGCGGATGCAGTAAAAGTTACATTAGGACCAAAAGGCCGTAATGTAATTATTGACAAGAAGTTTGGTGCTCCAACCGTAACTAAAGACGGTGTGTCAGTAGCAAAAGAAATCGAATTGAAAGACCCAATCGAAAATATGGGTGCTCAGTTGGTGAAGGAAGTTGCCTCAAAGACGGCCGATGCAGCCGGTGATGGAACAACTACTGCGACCGTGCTCGCCCAAGCTATTTATGCACACGGGATTAAGAATGTGGCTGCTGGTGCAAACCCAATGGATTTGAAGCGTGGTATTGACAAAGCCGTTATTGCGGTTGTCGAGAATCTGAGAAAGCAATCGAAGAATATTAAAGGGTCTCAGGAAATAGCTCAGGTAGCAACTATCTCCTCTAACAATGATGTGGAAATTGGTAAGATGATTGCCACTGCCATGGATAAAGTTGGTAAGGATGGTGTAATCACCGTTGAAGAAGCTAAAGGAACTGAAACTGAAGTGAAGACTGTGGAAGGTATGCAGTTTGATCGTGGTTATTTGTCTCCTTATTTCGTAACCAACACAGAAAAAATGGAGGCTGATTTAGAGCAGCCTTATGTGTTGATCTATGACAAGAAGATCTCTTCAATGAAAGAACTTCTTCCTGTATTGGAAGCAACTGCACAGACAGGCAAACCACTTTTGATTATTTCCGAAGAAGTAGAGGGCGAAGCTCTTGCTACCTTGGTGGTAAATAAGATCCGTGGTGCCCTGCGCGTAGCGGCTGTGAAAGCTCCTGGTTTTGGAGATCGCAGAAAGGCTATGATGGAAGACATCGCCATCTTAACGGGTGGTAAAGTGATTTCAGAAGAAACCGGTATGAAGCTGGAGGATGCAAAACTGGAATACCTGGGCCGTGCAGAAAAAATAAATATCGATAAAGATAATACCATCATCGTAAATGGTGCTGGTAAGAAAGCCGATATTCAGGGACGTGTAAACCAAATCAGAGCTCAAATTGAAGTAACTACTTCTGATTATGATAAGGAGAAATTACAGGAGCGTTTAGCAAAACTTTCCGGTGGTGTTGCTATCCTATATATTGGTGCCGCTACCGAAGTTGAAATGAAAGAAAAGAAGGACCGCGTTGACGATGCATTACACGCAACGCGTGCAGCTGTACAGGAAGGTGTTATCCCTGGTGGTGGAGTAGGCTATCTCCGTGCTATCGATGCATTGAAAAATTTGCCTACCGACAATGAGGATCAGACAACCGGTGTAAACATCGTTCGTCTGGCACTGGAAGCTCCTCTGCGCGTGATTGCTGAAAATGCAGGCCAGGAAGGTTCTGTCATTGTTAATAAGGTTCGTGATGGAAAGAAGGACTATGGATACAACGCCCGCGACAATAAGTTTGAAGACTTCTTTGCTGCAGGTATCATCGATCCAACTAAGGTTGCTCGTCTGGCACTTGAAAATGCTGCTTCCATCGCAGGATTGTTATTGACAACAGAAGCTGTTGTTTCTGAAATTCCTGAAGATAGAGAAGCTCCTTCTATGCCTCAAGGTGGTGGCATGGGTGGAATGATGTAATTTCTTGCTATTCAATTAAAAAAGGCTTTGCACTCGGTGTAAAGCCTTTTTTAATTAATTTTAAGGTAAATGAATATGACATCCATGAAAGTTCACGAAAGTTTTAGTGATTTTGTACTCTTTCTCTACGTCCATATGGCATTATCAGATGGCTATTTGCATCCTAATGAAGAAATTGTCATTCTTGATAAATTGACCAAACTGTTTCCACAGGAAGGAAATCCCAAAAAGAAGTTTGATGAGGCTTTGGCCGGTTATAATAACTTTGATCTGTCAACGCTGAATGAATTTATACAACACTCATTCAAGCATTTCAATCAGATAAAATTTGCTCAACGATATAAAATCTACACCGATATGTATGACATTATGCATGCGGATGGTAAAGTCGACCAAGCTGAGACTGAAGCTTTAAATACACTTAAAAGGATTATCGATTTAGGTGCATCGGAGCACGTTTAAGATCATCTTTCCTTTTCCAAATCGGAGTGGAAATAAACCCTCCTCCTAAAATAGACACATATACTGGGCAACTTTGGCCAATGTAATGCGTATTTCTTAAGGCCATACATTCTATTCCCTAATCGATGTGGTCTAAGCAACTCCGTATCAATCTTAACTAACACGATTAATCTGTGCATCCTGAATGATACAAATCATTGCTAATAGGAATTGGACGTGAGAACTTTGTCCAGTAAAATAAATTCATGATTGACCGCTTTCATATTAACTCACGGTGGCAATTGCTTTTAGTAAGCTTTATGCTCTTATCTAAAATCACTTCAGCACAGCAAATCCCTCCATTTGAACTAACCAAAGACGGGATTGAACCGATCGTTATTATTGTTGATAGTCTGAATGCAAGCCAACTTTACAGGAAAACTTTAAACTGGATTCAAGAAAATTATAAAAACCCCAGGGAAGTTTTAAAAGTCGATCTTAAAAATGAAAAAGTGAGAATAGAGGATATCAAAAAGAATGTATGGTTCTACAGTATTTCGGACACGACCTTTTACTATGATGTTGAATATTTCTTCAATGTAAATTTTGAGTATAACAAAATCAGCATGTCATTTGATTTCGGTAACACCTGGAATCGAAGTGCGCAATATGTGACCCATTCTTATCGTATCAATTATAAAAAACTGTGGAAACAAAATGGTGAAGTTCATCCTATCTATAAAGAAACTAAGCCTGGAATAGACCAAATGATGAATGAAATATCCCTTTCATTAATTAACTACTTGAGAGACGATAAAAAAGATTTAGAAGAAGAGAAACACAGTGATTGGCTACGGTGGCGAAACAAAATAAAGTCGAAGGTCATCTATTAACTTCTCCAATAGAATTCGCATCTCCTATCCTGTCGATCACTCCATCAATAAAATAATCCTTTCCCTCACACTCTTAATCTTTCTTCACTCCAATCCGGTATAGCATCAGGCCCATAGCAGCAAAACACAATACGCCAAGAATGCTATAGCCATTATGTCCCAGCATTTCAGAAAGCACGTGCTCTGCACTTACTAATTTCAGACCTTCAAATATTTTATCATTCACCGATAAAAGGGCCACAATAACTCCGGCCAATGCTCCACCTGCAATAAGACCAGTGGCAAACAGGCTTCCTCTTCCCAACTCATCATCTTGTTTGGCTTCACCTTTCTTCTCGGCCCTCCAGTCAATCACGCCTTTAATAGCACCTCCAATAAAAATTGGGAGTGTGGTTGAAAGAGGAAGGTATAAACCGATGGCAAAGGCTAATGCTTTAATGCCGCAAAGTTCAATCATCACCGCAATGAAAACCCCCACCATCACAAATTGCCAATCCAGGTTATAGGATAAAATACCTCTTGCTAAAGTAGCCATCAATGTTGCCTGAGGTGCCGAATAACGTTCGCTTCCAATCGCGTGCGTGATGCCCTGAGCGGCCATGTCAGCTGTGGGCGTATCCAATACTTTTACTACTATACCAATCGCGATGGATGAAACAATCGCTCCAATAAACAATGCTAGTTGCTGATATTTGGGTGTAGCCCCAACGATATAACCAGTTTTCAAATCCTGTGATGTTGCACCGGCATTAGCTGCGGCAATACAAATCATACCTCCCACCACCAGCGCAAGAGGTTCATACAATTTACCACTCCATCCCACAGCAGTGAAAATCAAACACGTTCCCATCAAGGTGGCAATAGTCATTCCTGAAATAGGGCTGTTGCTTGAACCAACCAACCCTACAATGCGACTCGCCACTGTTACGAAAAAGAAACCGAAGATGATGATTAGTATCCCAATCAATAACTTTTCTAATATGCTATCACCAGGAATAACCTGATTCGGTAATAATGCAATAAGAGCCACTAAAATTACACTGCCTATGATGACTACTTTGAATGACAAATCCCGATCGGTGCGCGCAATGCTGGCTTCGCTTTTTTCCTTTAAGGATGAAACACTTTCTTTGAACGAACTGACAATAGTCGGAAGTGTTTTTAGTAGCGTTATCATTCCCCCTGCGGCTACGGCACCAGCACCAATCTGCCTGATGTAAGCGAAATAAATCGCAGGAGCAGGATTGGCAAATGTCTTCGCGACAGGATCCCAACCTCCTCGTCCTCCTGCTGTGTTAATGTCTGCCAAATAGCCAAGCTTCACTAACTGTGCTGCGACTATACTGCTATCCACCAACGTAGATAATAAGGGAATCATAGCCCACCACGCTAACACAGAGCCTGCCACTAACACCCCTCCTATTTTAGGGCCGATGATATAACCAACGCCCATGTATTCAGGCGTAATTTCTCCATTGATTGTTGCTGAAGGCCAGAACTTATTCACCTGACTTGTCACGTAGATAGGCGCCTCTGAAATCACATGAAATATTTTTTGAAGCACTGCATAGAGTATCGCTATTCCCATACCAATGAAAGCCGTTTGCGCGAAAACTCCACCCTTCTCTCCTGCTTGTAATACTGAAGCACATGCCGTGCCTTCCGGATAAGGAAGCGTGCCATGCTCTTTTACAATGAGTGATCTCCTTAGCGGGATCATCATCAATGTACCTAACATGCCACCAAAGGCAGCAAGAATTAAAATCGTGAGATAGTTGAAGTAGCCCTCTCCTACACTCACTCCATTTTCACCGGGAGATAAAAACAAAAAACCAGGCAGTGTAAATACTACACCAGCCGCAATGGACTCGCCAGCAGAACCCGCAGTTTGAATAATGTTGTTTTCAAGAATAGTGGTCTTTAGAAATTTTCTACCCAACGTAATCGCGATGACAGCAATAGGTATGGATGCAGAAACCGTAAGACCTGCTTTTAATGCCAGGTACACCGTGGAACACCCGAACAGAATGCCAAACAAGGCGCCAAACACGACTGACTTTACGGTGAACTCCGCTACATTTTGCTCCGGGGCGATGTAGGGCTTGAAAACTTTTTCTTCAGACATGGGTAGTGAGTTTAAGTTCTACTTGCTTGGTGATTTTACAAAGAAGATATTATAAAAAATCATGAGTACCGTGGACACCACACCGATTCCGGCAACGGAATACCACATCATAGCAGGATTGCTTTCAAGATAGGTTATCCGAAGCCAATCTGCTAAATACCCTGCGGTAAGTGAGCCAATGGCTACCGGTAAGAATGCAAATCCCATAAAGGTGCCCACTTGATTTTTTGGAGCAAGCGAGGCAACGTATTCATAAAAGCGAGGGGCCTGTATTGCCTCCCCAATGGCATAAAAGAAAACGCCTATAATAACCGAAGTCACGGTACCTAATGCCCCAATGATCAACCATGATAAACTAGCTAACACAAATCCGAGCGTCATGGCGCTAATCGGTTTCCATTTTTTTACTAAAGCGGCCATGGGCACCGTAAGAACAATGATACCCCACGCATCGACCGTTTCCAGCAATTCAAAATTTTCAAAGTGAAGCACATCGGTTGCATAAAAAGGAAGGAGATAAAATATTTGCCAGAACATCAACCAAAAGCCTGAGAAGATGATGAGGAAACTCATGAACTTGAAATTCTTAAACACCAGTAGCATATCCTGAAAAACTTTCCCAAACGTTCTCTTGTCTTCGCTACCCACTTCAACCCCGGGCTCTTTGAAAAAGAAAAGCGTTCCAAAAAAAAGTAACGCTGACGTAACCGAAGACATGACCAGCACATATTCAATTCCCCAATCTTTACGAATGGTTAGCGCCAGCATCGGACCAATGGCACCGCCAAAATTTACCAGTGTGTAATAAATAGAAAAGCCCAATGCTTTGGTATCGGGCTTAGATGTTTTCGCTACGGTGCCAACAATGCATGGCTTAATCAATGAACCTCCCACGGCCGTAAGCATCAACACGATGATGACATAATTTCGCATTCCAATAGCTTGTGTTAGCGATGCTCCATACTCCATCCCGGCAAGGCCAATACAAAAGTAACCGATAGCAAAAATGGCGAAGCATGTCATCAGTGTCTTGCGAAATCCATAGCGGTCAACAAAAACTCCGGCAACAATGGGCAAAGAATAAATGACGGTAGAAAACCAACCGGTAAGTGTTGCTGCCTCGTCCTTCAAACCTACTTTGGTAGCCAGAAAATAAGCCAGCACAGCCTTCGATCCATAAAAGGCAAGACGTTCAAAAAGTTCCAGCGTATTGGCGATCCAAAAGGTAGGTGAAAATCCATTTCGTATTTCATCAATGCGATCAGAAAAGGTCATGCGCTGTGGTAAAGGTTTACTTATAGGTGTTCCAAAGTATGGGTATTAATTCAATTTAACAACAGGGTTTTTCATTAGAGGCTTGAGTTAAGAACACGATATTGAAAGGTAAAACACAGGATCATACATCAGCGCTTTTCAAGCTTCCACCAAATCATGGATTCCACTTTTTTGTGTGGTTTGAATTTATTCTTATCCAACGTGCGGTGAGATGCGAGATTAGCGTGATCCGTTTCAGCTAATATAGTTTTAACATCCAGCTGAGTGAAGGCCCATGCTGAAATAGCACCAATCGCCTCGGTCATGTATCCTTTACCTTGAAATTCATCGTGAGTGCCATAACCAATTTCAATTTCCCCCCTGGCATTGGGCCCGCCTTTAAAACAAAGGTCACCAACCATTTGATTAAGTTCCTTACTCACCATGGTCCATAGTGTTGAGTACCGGTAATTTTTTGTCTTATCTGCCACGGCAGGTAAAATTGTTTCATGAAAAGCATCCAGAAGTTCCTGAGGGATAATTTGATTGCCCTTATTCAAATTGAGTTCTTCTTCCAATGTACCTTTTGCTTGCAAATACAGGATAAGCTGATCGTATGTTAAAGGGAAAATGAACAGTCTTTCTGTTTCTAATTTCATGTAAGAAATATTGAATTAATTTTTCTTCACCACCTTTTCCAACCGCTCCTTCCATACCTGATAGGCATTCAAATATTGCTCTCTCACACTATGCTCTGGTTCTTCTGACCCAATTTGTTTCAATCCTTTAAATGCTTCTGGGAAAGATTTATATACTCCCGCGCCAACGCCCGCACCTAATGCAGCACCTTTTGCACCATCTGTATCGTAGCGCTCCAGTCTCACACCCGTAGTATTCACAAATGCCTCGCGGAAGAGCGGACTTAAAAACATATTGGCATGACCAGCCCTGATCACTTGCGATTTCAACCCCATGCTTTGCAAAATTTCAAAACCATAGTTCAATGCAAACACAATTCCTTCCTGCGCAGCACGAAACACATGAGATTGATTATGACGATTGAAATTCAATCCGTGAAAAGAAGCACCGATCTCTTGATTTTCAAGAATGCGCTCTGCCCCATTGCCAAATGGCAATACACTTACCCCTTCGCAACCAATCGGGGATTGTGATGCGATGGAATTAATCTGTTCATAGGAATAGACGCTCCCATGGCCAACCGCATTCTTCCGCAACCAACTATTCAAAATGCCAGTACCATTGATACAAAGTAATATTCCATTTCGAATGGCATCGGCTTTACTATTCACATGAATGAATGCATTCACCCGTGATTTCATATCATAAGAATTCTGATCCGTAACACTATAAATCACACCGGATGTTCCTGCTGTGGCCGCTGTTTCACCAGGATTCAATACGTTCAGCGAAAATGCGTTGTTCGGCTGATCACCTGCACGGTAAGAAATTTTTGTTCCTACAGGAAGACCCAGTTCATCAGATGCCGCTTTAGTAAGCGTTCCGTGCTCTGAAAAAACATCCACCACTCTTGACAAAATAGAACGGTCAATCTCAAGACAGTCTAATAATTTTTGAGAAATACTATTTGATTGGTAATCCCAAAAGATGCCCTCCGACAAACCCGTTGCTGTTGTCGTTGCCTCACCGGTTAGCTTCAAAGCAATATAATCACCGGGCAACATAATTTTATGTATGCGTGAATAAACTTCCGGCTCATGCTCTTTTATCCAACGCAACTTGGCGGCTGTGAAATTGCCAGGAGAATTCAACAAATGCTTCAAGCTATATTCATGACCCAGTTGCGCAAATGCTTTCTCACCAATGCCCACGGCCCGGCTGTCGCACCAAATGATGGAAGAACGCAGAGGCTTCATATTTTTATCGACCACCACAAGCCCATGCATCTGGTAAGCGATACCAATGGCCTTCACCTGTGCTGCGTCTATGTTCATCAGGCATTCCTTCACACTGATTACCGCATGATGCCACCATAGGTCTGGATCCTGCTCGGCCCAGCCCGGTTGTAATGCCTGCATGGGCATTTCTTCTTTTGGCGACTGAGCTGAGATCACTGATGTGCCAGATTCAACGTCCACCAGCGTGGCCTTCACAGAAGAACTTCCGATGTCTAATCCTAAGAGATATTGCTTTGTATTCATGCGCTAATGTTTATTCCTTAAAAGCCTTATGCCACGGCAGGGTCACATCATTTCTGTGGCGGAACTTTGTGCCTGCCATTTCTCGGTTTGAAAGTTAACATTTTTACCTTTTGAACTGCAACCGATTTATTTGGATGTACAATCGCTTGCAGAAGTATTTTTTTAAACTGATATTCCGAACTTAAACCCACAACCAAATCCTAACCTAAAGAACACTAACATGAATGATCAGACTCACAAAAGACTTTTTTACGGTAGTTGTTTTGCGTTAATCACAACTGCCTTTTCGTTCAGTATACGAGCGGGAATCCTACCAGAGCTAGGGCGAACTTTTGAACTTACCGCACAACAGCTCGGAGTTATTAACTCCATGTGGTTTTTAGGTTTTCCCATTTCGATGGTAATCGGAGGAATATTCTACGGTTCCATTGGACCAAAAAAGATTATGATTTTTGCTTTTTTTGCCCATACCGTAGGCATTCTCATGACTATTTTTTCTGGCGGATATACAGGCCTCTTGATTTCAACATTAATGATTGGACTTGGTAATGGATGCACAGAAGCAGCATGTAACCCAATGATTGCAGCCAGCTATACCGGAAAACAAATGAATACATTACTCAACCGATTCCACATGTGGTTTCCCGGAGGTATTGTTCTTGGAAGTTTAGTATCGTTTGGTATGACCAGAATGAATTTAGGTTGGGAGGCACAAATCTGGATCATTCTTATTCCTACGATCATCTATGCATACCTGTTCTACGGACAAGTATTTCCACAACCAAAAAAGGAAATTGCTTCGTTTTCTCAAAATCTTAAAGCGATGGGAACACTGCTTTTCATCTTCATAGCGGTCTGTATGACTTTAACCGCCATTTCTGAATTTGGACCACAACAGTGGACCGGTATCATTATGGCGAAGAGTGGTGCAGAACCTATGGTAATCTTAGCGTTGGTAACTGGATTAATGGCTGTAGGAAGATACTTCGGTGGAGAGTTTGTACATAAGTTTGATCAAACCGGTGTGCTGCTCGGCTCAGCTGTTTTCACTGCGTTGGGGATCTTCTTATTCAGTACACAGACTGGCCCGATGGTTTATGTAGCGGCCGTCTTTTTTGCTATGGGAGTTTGCTACTTCTGGCCTAACATGATTGGATTTGTTGCCGAAAAAATACCATTAAGTGGTGCGA
The DNA here is from genome assembly GCA_031416795.1 of Cytophagales bacterium. Classification (GTDB taxonomy): domain Bacteria; phylum Bacteroidota; class Bacteroidia; order Cytophagales; family Cyclobacteriaceae; genus ELB16-189. Next base: position 29,863 of record JANOUH010000503.1, read on the forward strand.
TCGGGATGTCCGTGGTAGGTGCGCTGGGCATGTTTTCAACATCCATCTGGCAACCGATTATTGGAGGTTGGATCGACAGTGCACGTGAGAAATCAATGGCATTGGGATTAGAAGGCGATGCGTTAGAATTAGCCGCAGGTCAGGCTACGCTTCAAACGATGATCACCTTTCCCGTAATATTGATTGTACTGTTCACCATTCTACTTATATGGGTGCGTAAGATGAAGACACCAGCACATTAATTACCGGCAATGAATTGCACCTAATACATTATTCCTTGGTTATGTTTATAATCCTGAAGGGCAATGTCATTAAGTTAAGGAAGCATTAACGAACGTGTTTAAAGTTAGTAAAGGGTTAAACCGCTTTTTGAAGTTT
>JANOUH010000504.1:0-1853 GCA_031416795.1 Cytophagales bacterium
CTGATAACCCGCCTTCTTAGCAGCTTCTTCCGTATAACCTACCGAAGCAATTTCAGGAGAGCAATACGTGCAACCAGGAATGTTATTATAGTCAAGCGGCTGCGGATGGTGACCTGCAATTTTCTCTACGCAAATGATTCCTTCTGCAGAAGCAACGTGAGCCAATGCTTGTCCTTTGGTGATATCGCCAATGGCATACACATTAGGTACATTGGTCTTGTAGAAATCATCCACCAATACTTTCCCCTTTTCGGTCTTTACTCCTACTTCTTCCAATCCTAAATTCTCCAGATTAGTAGCAACACCTACCGCAGATAATACGATGTCCGTTTCAATTTGGATTTCACCCGTTGGTGTTTTCACGGTAGATACACATCCCTTTCCTTTTGTATCCACTTTTGTTACTTCAGAATTCGTGTAGATGGTAATACCCGCTTTCTTGAACGATCTCTCAAGTTGCTTAGACACTTCTTCATCCTCCACGGGAACAACACGAGGCAGGAATTCTACGATCGTCACTTCCGCTCCAATCGTATTATAGAAATAAGCAAACTCAACACCAATGGCACCTGAACCCACGACCAACATCTTCTTTGGTTTCTCTGGCAACACCATCGCTTCACGATATCCGATAATTTTCTTTCCATCAATAGGCATAGCAGGAAGTTCGCGTGAGCGACCGCCTGTTGCTAAAATGATGTGCTTGGCTTTGTAATCGGTTTTCTTTCCCGATGCATCGGTCACTTCTACTTTGTTTCCCTTCTTCAACTTTCCGTGACCAGCAATCTGTTCGATTTTATTTTTCTTGAATAAGAACTGTACGCCTTTGCTCATGCCGGCAGCTACATCGCGGCTGCGCTTCACCATCGCGGCCATATCGGGAGAAGATTCCTTCACCTGAATACCATAGTCAGCTGCATGCTGGATATATTCAAACACGTTGGCACTCTTTAATAACGCTTTGGTAGGAATGCAACCCCAGTTTAGGCAGATACCGCCCAGTTCGGCTTTCTCCACAACACCCACCTTCATGCCCAGTTGTGAAGCACGAATAGCGGCTACGTATCCACCCGGACCACTGCCAATGACAATCAAATCATAATTAGCCATAGATATAATCTTTAAAATTTGGCCCAAATATAAGGGTACTGTTCCATTTTACCTGCCTTCTTTAAATCAGAATGATGATTTCTTAATTTTTGAAATAGGTCTGAAAATCATCAATTTTACGATCGTTGATGAGGTCTTTTAAGAAAAAATACATTGTGAATGAGCGTAACGAAAAAGTTGCGGTTCAAATAGATATCAAGACTTTTAAGAAAATTGAAAGAGTATTAGAGGATGCTATGATCGCAAATAAAATGTTAGAAAATAAAACAGAAGACAGACTTTCGATAACAGGGGTAAAAGCATTTTATTTTGAGCCACAAAGGCTCAAAGGCACTAAGGAACACTAGGAATTAATCCCTTGAAAAATTCAACTCATCAATCCGTATTATAATTTCAATAATCAATTCAAAGAATGAAACTACTTCAAGGTAAAAATGCTCTCGTTACCGGGGCTTCGAAAGGAATCGGAAGGGCCATTGCCATTCGCTATGCAGAACAAGGCGCCAATGTCGCATTCACCTACCTATCCAGTGTTGAACAGGGGCAGGCGTTGGAAGCAGAACTTACCTCCAAAGGCGTAAAAGCAAAAGGCTATCGGTCTGATGCTTCTGATTTTGGACAAGCCGATAAACTGATCAGTGATGTAGTTGCCGATTTTGGTTCGATTGATATCCTGATTAACAATGCTGGCATCACGATGGACAACCTGTTGCTCCGCATGACCGAAGAAATGTGGGACAAAA
>JANOUH010000505.1:0-2346 GCA_031416795.1 Cytophagales bacterium
AGCACTACCAAAAAATACCGGAGCCACTTTTCCGGCCAGATATTCTTCTACTTCAAATTCAGGATATACCCCTTCAATAAGTTCTACATCGGCACGCAATTGTTTGGCGTAGTTCTCTCCTACATATTGATCTAACGCTTCACTATGAATATCTGAAATTTCAATTCCTTCTGAGATCGTTATCTTGCTTGATGTAAACAGGTGCAACGTTTTCTCATATAAATTATACACACCCTTAAATGTTTTACCCATGCTGATAGGCCAGCTCAATGGACGAACTTTGATGTCCAGCTTCTCTTCTACCTCATCCAACAACTCAAATGGATCCTGTCCTTCGCGATCCAACTTATTGATAAAACAAATAACAGGCGTGCTGCGCATACGGCAAACCTCCATCAATTTCTCGGTCTGTGATTCTACACCCTTTACACAATCAATCACCATGATTACGCTGTCCACGGCAGTGAGTGTGCGATAGGTGTCTTCAGCAAAATCCTGGTGCCCAGGAGTATCGAGCAGGTTGATCTTGATGTCTTTGTAGTTAAAACCCATCACCGAAGTAGCTACCGAAATACCACGCTGCTTTTCAATCTCCATCCAGTCGCTGCGGGCGTGGTCTTTTATTTTGGACGATTTCACCGCACCCGCTTTCTGAATCGCTCCTCCAAAAAGAAGAAGTTTTTCTGTGAGCGTAGTTTTTCCTGCATCCGGGTGACTGATGATTCCGAAAGTTCTGCGTTTGGCTATTTCCTGGTCGAGTGTCATATGTTTTTCAATACCTCACAGCAGATAATGCCAGTTAAGGAGCCGCAAAAGTAAAAAAAAGAGTTGTCTTGTTCATTTTTAATGTACGCTTGGGTATTTTGGCATAAATGGATTTACAACTCATTCAAAACAAGATTTTTCAAATACGCGGACACAGGGTTTTGCTTGATTTTCAGCTAGCCGAACTGTATGAAGTTGAAACCAGGGTTTTAAAACAAGCTGTGAATAGAAATAAAGAACGATTCCCTGCCGATTTCATGCTTGAACTAACGCAGCCTGAATATGCTGCTTTAAGATCACAAATTGTGATCTTAGAGAATGATGACAATTCTAAAAAGGGAAGGCACAGCAAGTATGCAGCATATGCATTTACTGAACAAGGTGTAGCCATGCTTTCAAGCGTTTTAAACAGCAAAAAGGCAATCGATGTAAACATCGCTATCATGAGAGCATTTGTTTTATTACGACAGCATTTGGCCGATTACAAAGATTTGAAAGAAGAAATCAAAAAGCTTGAAAAAGAAATGAACTTAAAGTTTAAGGATATCTATGAGGCCATAAACTACTTGTTAAATCCTAAATCAAAATTTGTAGAAATTGGCTTCAGGCAAAAAGGAAGAACTAAAAAAACCAATAAAAATGAACTATAGAAGATTTGGAAGAACTGAATGGCCGGTAAGTGAAATTGGCTACGGCATGTGGGGCCTTGCGGGATGGAAAGAAACTGATCAAACGGAAGTACTGAACGCATTGGAAAAATCAGTAGAGCTGGGTTGTAATTTTTATGACACCGCCTGGGGTTATGGGGCCGGAGCAAGCGAAGAGATTTTAGGGAATCTTTTGAAACGGCATAGCAACAAACGACTTTACTTCGCTACCAAAATTCCACCCAAAAATTTCAAGTGGCCATCAAAAGCTGAATTTACTTTAGAGGAATGCTTTCCTGCTTCTCATATTATAGAATACACAGAAAAAAGTCTGAAAAATCTCAATGTAGATTGTATTGATCTGCAACAATTTCATGTGTGGGAAGACAGCTGGGCGCATCACGATGATTGGAAGAGAGCCATCGAAAAATTAAAGGCTGATGGAAAAGTAAAACACGTTGGCATCAGTGTAAACCGCTGGGAACCTGAAAATGTATTGAACACATTAAAGACCGGATTGATTGATGCGGTGCAAGTGATCTATAACATCTTCGATCAAAATCCGGAAGACAACTTGTTCCCGTTATGTAGAAAGCTTGATATAGGAGTAATAGCCCGGGTTCCATTTGATGAAGGAACATTAACAGGTGTGCTCACTAAAGATACCGTCTTCCCAAAAGACGATTGGCGTGCTACCTACTTCGTACCTGAAAATCTAAATTCAAGTGTTGATCATGCTGATGCGATAAGACCATTAATACCTGAAAGCATGACCATGGCTGAAATGGCGTTACGATTTATACTTTGCAATGATGATGTGCACACGATCATTCCGGGTATGCGTAAAATCAGAAACGTAGAAGCAAACACTGGCACCAGTGATGGTAAGCGATTGAGCAAGTCCCTCGAACTTGAATTGAAAGGCCACCGTTGG
>JANOUH010000506.1:0-15922 GCA_031416795.1 Cytophagales bacterium
CGTAAGCCCGAAAGTTTGCCGTGAGCTTCCTTCAGATTCCACCTCACAGTGGACACCCTTGCTGTTGGCTAACACTTCTCCTACCTGTGTGTTCGGGACTTGCACCCTATAGCTAATAAACATGCCTGACGCACATAAAAAGAGGCCCGAATGGGCCTCTTTTTATAGAAGAATAAGATGAGAGATTTCTTAGTTAAAAATGTAGCGCAAGCCAATCTGTGCCTGCCATACGTTATCAACGTTAATACTCTTCACAAAAGAATCTTTTAGAAGAACGGTTTGTCCATTTATAACTTGTGTGCCAAAACGATAGGTTGGTACACCGGCAGCACTGATACTGGCAACAGAAAGAGGTTGCGTGCTGGTACTTTGGTTACCCACACCATACTTGTTACTGATCATGTTTCCAAAGTTTAGAATATCGGCTCTTAGCTGAATAGTATTCTTTTTATTTTTTGGACCAACTTTCACATAAAATTCCTGCACTACGCTTAAATCAAATCTTGTCAACCAAGGGAAGTAAGCTCCGTTTCTTTCTGCATAATTACCTCTTCTTTCTTTCAGGTAAGGGTTTCCATCGATCCAGGAATCAAAAGCAGCTTGTTGTTCAGCAGCAGTAAATGTTTTCGCTGTTGCACCAGATCCAACGGTTAGGCTAGCGAATGTCATTTCAGCAGCAGCATTAGGAACATAGATCGCATCATTGAACTGACCGTCACCATTCAGGTCACTGGCATACGTGTAAGAAACTTTTCCTCCGCTGTTAGCAATTCCACCTAGGGTGAACATAGTAGATCCACCCACTTTTCCATCGTATTCAATTCTATAGCTGGCATAACCAACTATACGGTGACGCAAATCATTGTCTGAAAAACTAGTAGGGAGATAATTCTGACCAGAGTAAGTTGGCATGTTTGCCTGTACTGTGCTACCCACTGATTGAACATCATAAGCTTTGCCATAGGTATAACCAACCATACCGCCTAATCCTTTGGCTGTAGGTCTCTCCAATTTCACTGTAATTGTACTTGCATCTCCTCTGGTGGTATTCTTCAACACGAATACGTTAGAAACGGCCGTGTTGTGAAATCTTGCAGGAGCAACAGCAGATCCAGATAAGCCAGAAGCAGGGAAACGATCTCTGGTATCCGGACCTGTGAATGAAGTGCCAGGGCCTCTTAAGTTGGCATCGATATAACGAAGTCCCTGAATGGTGTTGTTGTAGATGTATTCTACAGTTCCGATGAAGCCGTATGGCAACTTCTGATCAATTGCGATGTTTGATTTCCAGATCATCGGATACTTCAGGTTCTCGTCTGTAGCATTAACTACATAAGGAGGTAATTTAGTGATATCCGTTGTAACTGGAGGCTTAACCGCTGCAGGAAGATCTGCAGGACTGATTCTAAATGGATAACCGGTACCTGATCCTGCGATCAAGGCCGTATTTACTCCGTTGTTACCAAGCTGGTTAGAAACCAACACCTGAGGAATGCGCGATACGAATATTCCCGTGCCACCACGGATTTGAGTTGTTCTATCTCCTTTTACGTCATAGTTAAATCCAACACGAGGAGATAACAATAAGCGTGGCTTAGGGAATGCGCCAGTGTTCACTTTATAATCAGCGCCATATTCATCCTTGAACGTTAAACCACCAACAACGGGGTTATAAAAATCCTCGGCCGTTGAGTTGCTATATACAAACACATCACCTCTTACTCCTGCCGTGATCTTAAGTTTTTCATTTAACTGTAACTCATCCTGAAGGTAGAAGCTGTAGGTAGAAACATTTAATACCTGAAGTGGATCAGCTCCGCCTGGTAATAAAGAGTATCTCAGGTTATAGCGCGGGATAGAAACGGGCGATGTGGTAGCAGTTGGATTATTGATGTAATCCGTTGCTGCTGCTTTAAAGTCTGCAATGCTGTTATAGACATACACACCCTGTGAAGAGGGGAAAAATACGTTATTCGACTTATAATATTCGTATGATAAGCCAAATGTCAGTGTGTGTTTACCTGCAAAATAAGAAAGGTTGTTAGTCAGGTTCAATGTTGAATAATTCAATTTATTACCTGGCGTAAAAGGGTCAAACCCAATTGAAGTATAGGTTGCTTGTCCTGCTCCGCTGAGGATATCGATGGTGGGAAACAAATCTGCTTTATACCGTCTGTCTTCCAACTGCTTATTGAATGTTCCAATAAAATTATTTGAAAACTTGTCGCTCAGTCTTGAGTTCAATTCCACCGCGATAGATCGGGTATTATCCTGAATGATGTAACCCGTGTTTTCTGGTGAAATAGCCAATGCAGAGTTGGTACGATTTCCGTTGCCGGCAGTATTACTACTATTACTGTTACTGATGATTTGATCTGATTCAGAATCATGATGAGAATAACGAACTGAAAGTTTATGATTCTGATTGATGTTATAATCCAATCTGAGCAATGCTTTCTTACTGGTGATCTTATTATTAAAATTATCAATCGCACCTAAATCACGTCCAAAATTGGTAAGCATAAAGTTGCTCAAATCCAACATGTCTGCTTCTGTTACTCGAGAAACGTTACCGGTAGCACCGGGCTTGTTCGTAACCCATGAAAGCGCAGGTGTTGAACTTTCGAATTGTTCTGCGTTAACAAAAAGGAAGAGCTTATCTTTGATGATAGGGGCTCCTATTCTGAAACCAAATGTTTTCTCATCAATGTTCACAGTAGGAAGTTCTTTGCCGTTTGCCTTCTCACCAACCATATTGCTATTTCTAAAGAGATAATACACAGATCCGGAAACTTCATTTGTTCCGGAGCGAGTAACTGCGTTAATGCCCGCACCCGCAAAGCCAGATTGACGAACATCAAAAGGAGAAATGTTTAACTGAACTTCATCAAGGGCATCCAAAGACACGGCTGTTGTACCCGTGCGACCACCTGCCTGAGCAGAGCTTCCCAAACCAAAACCGTTGTTGAATACCGATCCGTCAATCGTGAAGTTATTGAAGCGGCTATCCTGACCACCAAATGAACGGCCATTACCGTAGGCATTATATTTTACGATGTCATTCACCGTTCTACCAATGGTAGGAAGGCTGTTAATATTATCCTTGCCAAAAGAAGAAGCGGCACCAGTACGGTCAGAACTAAAAATATCATTCTTTGCTCCCGATACGATGATTTCCTCTAACTGAGTGCTCTCATCAGCCAGTTTCGCGTTTACGTTAGCGGCAACACCAAGGCTCAGGTATACATCCGTAACCACTTGCTCTTTATACCCGACAAAACTTACTTTAACGGTATAGGGTCCACCAACACGCATACCTGGTATTGTGTAACGGCCATCGGCTCTTGCGGCAGACCCATAAGTCGTTCCAGAGGGAGTATGGGTAGCTACGACAGTAGCACCAGCTAACGCCTCGCCTTTGGAATCTGTAACGATCCCCGAAAGGGATGACGTGGTAACCTGTGCCTGAAGCCCCAAAGAAGCTATCAGCGCCAGGCTGAGTGTGAGTAAAATTTTCCTCATATAGTTGTGGTTTTGGTTTTAGACAATGACGCGCAAAAATATCCTTTTGATCCTTAATTAAATGCTTCAGCATTTTAAATCTTTCAAACATTTTATTAACAATAATATAATCCCCGCAAGCCACCGATACGATATCGTTTGCAGTTTGATTTAAAAAGCAATTACTTAACCCGTTTAATCAAAAAAATCAGAATTTTATTATGAAAAACGCCTTTTTATTGGTGCTACTAACTTTTGTCACAGCCTTAGTTATTAAAGCCCAGACTGATCTTTCCTACTACTTACCACCCAATTCCCAATATGACCCGGCTATCCCAACGCCTCCAACAGTAATTGGACATAATGTGGGTGAGTGGCATATCACCCACGACAGGCTGGTGAATTACATGAAAGCCCTTGATCAAGCCTCGGATAGGATCACTTTGGAGCAAACCGGTCTGACCTACGAAGCCCGCCCTCTTCTACTATTAACGATCACCTCGCCAAAAAACCATCAGAATATCGAGTCCATACGCACTCAGCACCTTCAGTTAACCGATGCTTCAAAGTCATCATCGCTGGATGTGAAAAATATGCCCGCCATTTTTTATCTCGGTTGCAGCATACATGGCAACGAAGCCAGTGGCGCTAATGCCGGCTTGCTAATGGCCTACCACCTGGCCGCTGCCAAAGGACCAGAAATAGAAAAGTATCTCGAAAACACAGTCATTCTTTTTGATCCCAGTTTTAACCCCGATGGACTTCAGCGTTTTTCCGGTTGGGTAAATTCACGCAAGAGCATGCAAATAGCGACCGATGCCAACGATATGGAGCATAACGAAGCTTGGCCCGGTGGTCGCTTCAACCATTATTGGTTTGACCTCAACCGCGACTGGCTGGTGGCACAACACCCTGAGTCGAGAGCGCGTGCGAAAAAATTTCAGGATTGGAGACCAAACGTATTGACCGATCATCATGAGCAAGGCACGAACGCAACATTCTTCTTCATGCCTGGTGTGCCATCACGTGTAAATCCGCTTACGCCAGATAAAAATCAAGAACTCACTCGTAAGATGGGCGAGTATCATGCAAAAGCACTAGACCAAATCGGTTCATTGTATTTCACGCAAGAAGGATACGATGACTTTTATTACGGTAAGGGTTCAACCTTTCCGGATGCGCAAGGTTCTGTCGGTATTTTGTTTGAACAGGCGAGCTCGCGTGGCCATGCGCAAGAGAGCGTGAACGGAGTGTTAAAATTTTCGTTTACCATTCGCAACCAGTTTGTAACGATGCTCAGTTCATTGAAAGCTATAAATGAAATGCGTGAAGAGTTGCTCACCTACCAGCGCGACTTTTATAAAAATGCCATGAGCGATGCAGCCAAAGATCCCGTGAAAGCTTATATCGTTGGATCAAAAGATAAAGCCCGTGTAAATATGTTTGCCGAGATGGCCCTGCGCCAGAAGATCGATGTGTACAAACTTCCTTCAACACAAACCATCAACGGAAAAACATTTGATGCTTCATCGAGTTATGTGTTGCCAACCAACCAGGCACAGTACAAGTTATTGCAAAGCATGTTTTACACACAGACTAAATTTAAAGACAGTATCTTCTATGACATCTCCAGCTGGACGCTGCCGCTCGCTTTCGGTTTAGAGTATGAAGAAGTAAAAACTACTCTTTCATTAGGAGAAAAAATTTCTGAAGGCAAATTACCACAGGGTCAACTGATCGGGCAGGGAAGTTATGCCTATGTGATCGAACCATACGGATATTATGTTCCTCGTGCCACATATCGTTTGCTGGACAAAGGAGTGCGCATCAAAGTATCGACTGAAGCATTTTATGGCGATGGTAAAAAGTTTGAACGCGGAACCATTTTAATTCCAGCCGACAATCAGGATAAAACGCCAGATCAAATTAAAGCCCTGGTGAAAGAAATCACAGAGAAAGATGGAGTTGATGTGTATGCATTAAGTACCGGATTAGATTATATAGGCGTGAGTTTGGGCAGTAGTTCGTTTTATGTATTGCGCAAACCGGAGATTGCCATTTTGATTGATGGTGGTATCTCCCCTACGGATGCCGGTGAACTCTGGCATTTGTTGGATATGCGTTTTCAAATTCCAGTTACCATGATTCCGATCAATGTTTTTAACACAGCATCGATACAAAAGTATAATACCATACTGGTTCCCGAAGGCACTCATTCAGCCATCACCGATGCTGCCAAAGAGAAACTGAAAAGTTGGGTACAAGCCGGTGGCGTATTGATTGGTTTTGAGCGTGCGCTTAACTTCTTCACTGCAGCAGGACTTGGAAAGTTTGACGTGAAAAAAGATGAAGACCTGCCTGCCGGACAGGCAGGAAAGAAAGATCCTGCTAAACCAAAACCGTACGGAGATTTGGATGAAAATCTTCGAGCACAGGAAACCAGCGGAGCAATTTTTGAAGCTGAAGCGGACCTCACTCATCCGTTTATGTATGGATATACTTCCAACAAAGTGGCGATGTTTAAAGCCAACAATATATTCATTCAAAAAGCAAATGGCGCTTATTCCAATCCGTTGGTCTATGGAAGCAATCCATTGATCAGTGGCTATATCACCAGACCTAATTTGGATAAACTCAAAAACTCATCGGTAATGGGCACGGCTGCTATCGGCAGAGGACGCGTAGTCGGCTTCACCGAAAATATGGCCTTCCGTGCATTTTGGTTTGGCACCAACAAAATGCTGATGAACGCTATCTTCTATGCACCTATGATCAGCGCAGAGGCAAGCCGGTAATTTATTTTCTGAACAATATCATCTCGAAATTTTAGCCACAGATTCACTGATTGTATTAAATCTGTGAATCTGTGGCTTTCTTTTTTCATATGCTTGGTGTATTTCAACAAAATACCAATCGGTGCTAATTTCTATGCCCCGATGATTGGCACAGATGCAAACTGAAATAAAATTGATACTGCTCATTAAAGTTTATTGAAAAGTATGACAACTGTTTTTTGAAAAAATGACATCCGTTAGGTTTTTAAAATACAAACTTTATTACTTTGCTGTTGTACTTTAATACAATGAAGCGCCTTGGCATCCTGCTATTGATTTTTTCGTTTCATGGGTCTTTTCTTTTTTCCCAAGACCGGCAGGATACTGTACGCCTAAAGAAAAACACACCTATTTTAGAGAGAAAGTCAACACAACAATTGATGAATAAGATCCGGCACGCACCACCTGATTCATTAATCAACATAAAAAGTGAAATCCCCTTTTTGCCATATGAAGGGAAAATCATTCGAAAGATTATCATCAATCAGATTGGCTTTGAGCGCGTGATACCCGATACCTCACGCTGGATTAAAAGCACTGCCGCAAAGGTTGGAAACCGGCTCCACCATGACACGAAGAGTTGGGTAATCCGCAACAACCTGTTTATACGCGAGGGCAAACCACTTAATCCCTATCGTATGGCAGATAATGAACGCTACTTACGTGATCTTGAATTTATTCTTGACTCCAGAATCTTCGTGTTGCCTTTATCAGATGAAAGCGACTCGGTAGATCTTTTGGTGATGACACGCGATGTGTTCAGTTTAGGTGCGGCAGTTATACCTCGTAGTGGTAATGAATATCAGTTTCGCTTACAAGAGGCAAACCTGGGTGGTATGGGGCAAAAACTTCGCATGACGGGAGTTTATGATTATGAACGTGCACCAAAAACCGGCTATGAATTTCTTTATCAGAAAACGAACTTGTTCGGAAGTTTTATTAATACGTCAGTGGCCTATACGGAAATTAACACAGGGCGAAGTGTTGGCGAAGAAAATGAATATGGTTACTTATTTCGGTTGGATCGGCCTCTCTATAACCCCTTTGCCCGATGGACCGGTGCTTTGGAATTAAGTCGCAACTGGTCGAAAAATAATTTTAGTGAAGAGGAAAATTTGTTTGAAAACTATCAGTATGATATCAAAGATGTGTGGGCGGGTTATTCCTTTGGCTTAAAAAAACTCCAGAACAAACCAGCACAAGGTGAAAATAGAAACCGAACTTTTGTTGCCCTTCGTGCTTTTGACCAGGAGTTTAGTAAGATGCCTGGCATTCCGCTTTCATCCAACGACAGCACGATCTATACCGATCGATCGGATGTGCTTGGTCAATTGTCCTTCTTCAAACAGAATTTTTACAAAACACGTTATGTGCTGGGCTTTGGGCGCACCGAAGATATTCCTTATGGCTATCGCATGACGTTTACAGGTGGTTGGGAAAAAGAGCAAGGTATTCAAAGAGCATACACCGGTGCCGAGGTGATGGTGAGTACAGTGGGTGAAAAAGGGAATTTTTACACGTATACATTGAAACTTGGTAACTATCTGAGTGAGGATTTGATCGAAGATGCATTGGCTAAAATCAGCGTGAGTCATTATAGCCGCCTACACACGATGGGCAAGAGTAGAGTAAGGAATTTTGCTGAACTTGAATTCGCATCTCAGCTAAATCAAACCTTAAAACGCGGTCTTGATATCAATGATGTGAATGGCATCAGAGGCTTTATGCCAGATAGCTTGTTAGGTTCAAAACGACTTCGGTTGAGAACAGAAGCCGTGGTATTCACTCCCTGGAAACTGTTAGGCTTTCATTTAGCGCCCGTAGCGAATATTGATCTGGCCTACCTGGGTCAGGAGTATCAGCAATTGATACAAAAAGAAAATTTCTATTCTGGTTTTGCGGCCGCATTACGCGCGCGCAACGAAAACCTGATCTTCAACACGGTTGAAGCAAAAGTATATTATTATCCTAAAACCGTGGAAGGAATTGACAGTTGGCGTGCCGAGTTCAGAGTTAACCTGCGCATCAAATATCCTACGGAGTTGGTGACGGCACCAGCTACGGTACATAATCCCTGAATTAGTCTGACTATTTTAAAGCACCGGCCCAAGACGCTATGGCTGATGATTGCTCAGTGGTAAGTTTTGTGTCGCGGTGAATAAAGGTGTAACTACTGAGAGGCATCTCTCCTTCACCAACAACTTCTTCAATTTCTTCAAACTTGTGCTTCGCTTTTTTCTGATCGTAGGTTCCAAACTCTGAAAAGTTGAGTTCACTTTTACCTTCATTCACATGACTTTGAAGCCACAAGCCCAGGGGTTGAATATTCGTATACCATGGATATACGGTATTGTTGCTGTGACAATCGAAACATGACTTCTTTAACACGGCATGTACTTCGGCAGGCACATCATAGGATTTTGATATTTCATTAGGGTTTTCATTAGTTGAACTATTTCTTGTAGGGCGAACGAATTGGATGAGTACCAAAACAGCCAGCAATCCTAAACCAATTTTCTTTTTCATATTCATTCAATGAATTATTAAATAAAGATACAAAACGGTTCCACCACATGGTGCTGAAATTGGACTAGTGAATAAATGATTCTTATCATGAGAAGCATGAATACACCGGTTACGAAATAATGCGAAAGCCAACTTGTTAATAGATGAGAGGGTCAACCGCTTTTCGCACAAAGGCCGCCAAAAACAACAACACAGCAATATTATTTATAATTTTGTAAAACTCACTGCCTCAGCGTGATCCGAAAATTCTTTCCGCTAGACAAAAACTACCTGCTCGAAGAAGCCCAACTGGCTCTTGAGGATGCATTGCTCACACAACTGGTAGAAAAAGTAAAACTGCGTTATCAGTTCATTCACAATCCGCTGGGGCTGGATGACTCCTTTAGCCGGCAGATCAAAAATTTTGAAACCCGAAACTTTAAGCCGCTATCTGGTTTTTATCAAAATCTGGCGGCTGTATATCGCTATAAGTTTGGTGACAACCAGCTCGAGTTTGTGTGGGATGGCCGCGACCATCAGGAGAAATATCAGCTTGAATGGACCGCTGCCTTTGAACAATGGACGGATGATTTTTGTAAACATGAATTGTTTTTGCAGGCTGTCTTGGACCTTACAGTGTTCTTACCCGAAAACCAGCATACCGATCTGGTCGAAAGCCGAATGAATCATTTTATACTCAAACACTTTGAGGTGAAATTTCATAAAAGTCGCGGCATCGTGCAGATGAAGGTGGCCTGATAAACCTTGATTTAATTTCTGGATGGCCATTTTAAACCAGAGGTTTGAATAGCTCATTCGAAATCACTAATTTATCCGGTCATTCACCTAAATTAATTTTGTTATGACCCCTCGTCAGCTTTTTGTTACGCTATCAATTATCACCATCGGATTGGTATTGATATGGAGTTATTTCTGGACCGATGTGTTGCTGCTCTTTATCCTCGTTGCTCCGATCACCTTTATGGGAATCCAAGACATGATTCAAAAAAAACAATCTATACGCAGAAACTTTCCTGTATTGGGCCGGTTGCGATATGTGTTTGAAGACCTGCGTCCAAAAATTCAACAATACTTTGTCGAAAATGACACCGATGGGGCACCCATCAATCGCAACGAGCGCTCCGTAATTTATCAGCGTGCAAAAAAACAAGTTGACACCGTGCCGTTTGGAACACAGCTGGATGTGTATGCCGAAGGCTACGAGTGGATGACACATTCTATTGTGCCGAATGATTTCAATAAGATGGATCACAATCCACGCGTGCGTTTTGGGGGCAAAGAGTGCAAACAACCCTATGACATGAGTGTGCTTAATGTAAGCGCCATGAGTTTTGGTTCGCTAAGTCAGAATGCCATACTGGCGTTGAATGGTGGAGCCAAGTTAGGTGGCTTTGCGCATAACACAGGCGAAGGTGGACTGAGCCCATATCACCTTCAACCAGGTGGTGACATTATCTGGCAAATCGGTACAGGATATTTTGGTGCCCGCACTAAAGACGGAAATTTTTCCGATGACGCATTTCAAAAAAATGCAATGCTGCCCAATGTGAAGATGATTGAGATCAAACTTTCGCAAGGCGCGAAGCCGGGGCACGGTGGCATTTTGCCTGCCAAAAAAAATACACCTGAAATTGCTGCGATACGATTAGTAGAACCCGGCACAACCGTATTCTCCCCTCCTTTTCATAGCGCATTCTCAACGCCTACAGAATTGATTTTATTTGTAAAACGCTTGCGCGAATTATCCGGTGGCAAGCCTGTCGGTTTCAAATTATGTATCGGTCGCAAGACTGAGTTTCTTTCTGTTTGCAAAGCGATGGTGCAACTAAACACCTATCCTGATTTTATTACTATTGATGGAGGCGAAGGTGGCACCGGAGCGGCACCACCAGAGTTTAGCAACTTCGTAGGCATGCCTATGTTGGATGCACTCGCTTTCACAGATAATGCGTTACGTGGCTTCGGCATTCGTCATGAAATGAAATTGATTGCCTCGGGAAAAATCCTCACAGGCTTTCACATTGTGCGCGCCATGGCACTTGGAGCCGACACCTGCAACAGCGCCCGTGCTATGATGATGGCACTAGGATGTATACAAGCATTGGAGTGCAATAAGAATACCTGCCCTACCGGTGTTGCAACACAAGATCCCTATTTTATGAAAGGCCTGGTGGTAAAGGATAAGGTCAAGCGTGTAGCCAACTATCACAAGCACACGGTAGAGAGTTTTGTGGAGTTGCTGGCCGCCTCAGCCATTGACCATCCTGATATGATTAATCGCACCCATGTATATCGCAGGGTGTTTATGAATCTGGTGAAGACGTATGAAGAAATTTATCCGACCATACCCGATGGATGTCTTCTGGAAGGTGGCGATGTGCCTTTTGATTATGAAGACTACTTGAAACGTTCTTCGGCAGAAAAATTTGAGGTAACTATCAAATAAAAAAATTTATAAACATTTAAGTAGAATGCCAAGAAAGATTAAAGCGGACCTATACCGCTACGGTGGTTTAAAAGGGACGAAAGGTTTTTTTAAAGGACTACTTATTCCTGGATTTCGATACACGTTTTTGTTAAGGAAAGTCGCAAAGAGTAAACGATATTCTCCGAAATGGATATTTTTCTCTTTACTTAAAAAAAGATATGAATATAAATATGGATTTCAGATTCCTTCCGACACCGAGATAGGTGAGGGACTTTATATCGGACATTTTGGGACAATTGGAATAAACTCAAAAGTAAAAATCGGTAAAAACTGTAATATCACTCACGGGGTAACCATTGGACAAGTCAATACCGGTAGATTAAAAGGCTATCCCACCATTGGAAATAATGTTTGGATTGGAACGGGTGCAGTCATTGTTGGCAACATCACGATAGGTTCAAATGTATTTATTTGTCCTAACGCATTTGTAACGTTAGATGTACCTGATCATTCCCTTGTAATTGGAAATCCTTGTAGAATTGTACCAAGAGAAAATCCATGTGAGGGAAATATCATTTTCACTTTACCTTGAGTTTCATCATTCTAAAGGAGTTGATGCAAAAAAATAGTTCCCTATTTATTATATCAGGTCCTATTGCGATTTTCCCCTGCCTAGTATTGGTAAAATGGAAACAACTTTATCCTTTCGGGTGCCATACATGAAATCATACTCATTAACAGCCGGATCGCAATGAGGCACTATTACTTCAAGCTTATCTCCTACTTTGTAGGATTTATTAGAATGATCAAAAGTAATCGTTCCATACTCGTCAGAGCCGGCAGAATAAACAAAATCAGGTTCACCAATCACAATAGCAGGTGGTTGATTTAATGTAAGCGCTTTTGAACCTGAGTCGGTGATGATCCGCTTTGGATAATTCATATTGATAATGGTAGTCATTACCGTGAGTGATGGTGCAAAATCATCAAATACTTTTTCGTTTTTCGCACCTCCTATTTCGATGTATTGCCGATCCATAAACAGATAACTGCCCACTTGAACATCGGTAAACCCAGGAACTTCCTGCATCATATCATACGTGCCCGTGCTGCCCCCACTGAAAATCTCCATATTCAATCCGGCAGTCTTCATCATTTCATAAGTCTTTACAATAGGCTCCATATTTTTCAGAACCTGTTCCTTTCGTTTTTGAAAGCCATGAATATGGTTAGCGGCACCATCATAGGCAAGTATACCACGAAATTTAAGGTTTGGCATTTTGCCTATCAGTTGAGCCAAAGCAAGTGCTGGCGCTCCCGGAATAACACCGGATCTTTGTATTACATCAATGTCAACCACAACATCAGCAACAATACCGGCAGCTTTGGCAGCATCTTGCATATCCTGAACATATTGAGGATTGTCAATCGCCTGAATGAATCCACTGTATTTTTTTCGCAGTGCCATGGCTTTCTTGATCTTCGGAACGGTAACATTCACACCGGTCATCAACACATTCGTGATGCCATTATCTAACATGATTTCTGACTCAGAGAGTTTTGCTGCACACACGCCAACAGCTCCTGCGTCAACCTGCATTTTTGCAATGGCAGGACATTTATGAGTTTTAACATGAGGCCTTACTCCAACTCCTGTACCCTTCAAGCGGGTATGTACCGTTTTAATGTTCTGCTCCATTTTGTCGAGATCAACACAGAGCGCAGGGCTATCCAGGTCCCATTTTGATTTACCAATATCAGAGTCGGCTATCACATCAATACTTTTAGCCTGTATTAATGCAGGAGACCATAAAGATGCAACTCCGGCTACTGCTCCGGCTTGCAAAAATTTTCTGCGGTTTAGGGAATTAGGCATGTTGGAATTTTAATTTATCATATTAAATCTATTGAAAATAGTCAACAGAAAGAAGAAAATGCGTGACCGTTGGAATTTAAAGCCTATGAAGGGTCATTCGCGGATAAAGAATTAATTAATCCCTCTAATCACCATGTAATAGTTTGAATCCAGACTTATCCTATGGTTTAAACTATGTTTTTGATGATAAAAGTCCTTTGAAGTGATGATGGAAATTATGGAGAGCTGACTCTGATTATCATTTCTTTGCATCATCATAGTTGAAATTCTTAGGGGTTTACATTTGGGGTAATTCTAAAAATAGCCTTTCTGGCTAAAAGAGTTGACTATGATAAATTGCCGAATTTAGTCGCTATACGGGCACTCTATTTGGTATATTGAGAAAAGGTGAATGCAACGTTCACCTTTTTTATTTTTCAAGTTCCCGAATCTCAAAATCCTTCCCGGTTCCAAACTTGATTACGTCTTTCAATAGAAAGCGTTCAAGCGTATGCAGGTCTTTTACTTTGAAATCATCATTCCCTAAAATGCGCTCCACCTGAAACTCATAGATGTCACCAAAATTCACGAGTTTGTATTTTTTTCCAACCCGAAGTGCATTGAAAGATAAGCCCGCCATTATAAATCTTCTTCGCGCTCCAACATCAGGATGGAAGCCTGTGGCACAATAAAGTACTTCTCATTTTCATACATCACCTCGATGGCGCCTTTCTGCAAAAAAATAGCGAGATCACCCTCCTTTGCTTGCAGAGGTAAATATTTTATCTGCTCCTCTTTTCCTTTCCAGAGATCATCTTCATCGGCAGGCATTGGCAATGGATAGCCAGGGCCCACTTTAATCACAAAGCCTTTTTGAATTTTTTCTTTCTCCTGCACACCCGGTGGCAAATACAATCCACTATCCGTTTTTTCCGATTCCCTCGCGGGACGTATGAGCACGCGGTCGCCTACTACTATGAGTTTTCTTAATTTATTCTCGGCAGTAAGCTTCATGAAAATAGTTATTTCTTTCGCGTGGCTTTAAAAGGGAAATTCATGCCTTCCGCAGACATTAAACCCGTCATCTCTTCACCATTTAATAAAGCATCGAGTGATACCGGAGTGCCCGAATAATATAATAGGCCAGATACTTTCTTCGTTGCCTCATTGTAGGTAAAATTTTCCAGGGGAAGCTCTGCACCATTTGCTATCATTTTAGCAGTAAAGGCATCTGAACTTCGACCGACTGTCATTAATCCACCAAAGTCTCCTTCCGGTGTACCGGTAATAGAATAGTCCCAATTACCGGTAGGGTTAATTTGTACTGAAGCAGTTTTTGTTGTGGCACAGGAAGATAGCATTAGAATGCCCAATAGAAAATAAAGTGTGTTTTTCATACATATAGATTTAAATTAAAATAAGTCTCCTTGATTTTTATCTGCTTCAACATTGGAATAGAGAGGAAGTTTGTTGATTTCCTTCACAAGCAAGCTATCCTGAACAGCAATACCTTTTTGGATAGCCTCACTTTGTATTTTTTCTGAATCCGCCTCCAACTCTTTCGTGCTAATTTGTCTGGCCCTTTTCTCTTGCGGTGGATTTAATTTCTCTGATTTTTCAAACTCAGCCACTTTTGTCAAAATATCTTTAGATAAATCAGCCTCGCTCCGATAGACAAGTTCGAAAAACTGTTTCGCGAAGAAGCCATCAATTTGAATTCTCCGCTTTGATAGGTGAACAAACTTTCCGATTACGCGACAAATATTTTCTCGTTCTTCCGGACTAAGTTGCTCAGCAAATTCGTAGTCCTCAATGCGCTTAAGAGTAAGCATGATCGGTTCAAGCGAGTCAAGGGTGATGATGTAAACGGTATAGTCAGGAAGTTTATATTCAAACTCGTCCAATAGTTCGATCGTATTTGTGGGCACCACTAAAAAAACTTCGCGCCTTACGTCTTCTTCCTTTACGTATTTTATGGCGCTTTCTACCTGTGCTTTAACATATGATGGGAAATTAGATAAGTCATCGCTGGCCGGACTTTTCGCATCGAAGATAATGAACTCATCATTGATCTTAAGTGTATTGTCAGGCTTCCCTTTAAACGGAACTTTATCTACATACTCAATACCGGTCTTGTTGCAAATGGTTCGGATCCTGTTTTTTACGCGCTCCTCGTGATCGAGCCAGGTCGCTTTTAAATTTCGAATCCGATCAATTTCGACTTTGGTTCTAATTTCAATTTCGTCCTGCCGGTCTTTCTGGATTTTTTGCTGAATGTCTTTGAGGGATGATACCGCATTGGAATGTTCTTGTCGCCTGAACTCATCTTCATTTTTAAACCGGCCATTTTCATCCTTCAGCAACCGGATTTCTTTTTCCTGACCTTCCAGCTTTTGCTTGAGGACAACAATCTCGTTAGAAAGCTCTGTGCCCCGCTTCAGGTATTGAGAATTGGTTGCTTCTAAAGAACTATTTTTCTTTTGAAGTTCTTCTATTTTCTCCGCTTGATTGGACTGAGAATTTTTAAGAATCTCCCGCTCTGTGTTTACACGAGAAAAACCATCCTGAGAATTTTTTAGAGAAATTCTTTCGAGGGACAGTACATTTTCCAATTTACCATTCTCTGATTTAAGCGATTCAGCCTGGGTGATAAGCCTATGAAATTCTCCATTAGCTTCAACAAGTTGTGATTTAATAGACCCCCAATGGAAAAGTCGACCCCAAAAACTGATGATCTTTAGGTTTTCAAATAGTCTTTTGATTGAATCGAATGAAAAT
>JANOUH010000507.1:0-16677 GCA_031416795.1 Cytophagales bacterium
CGTAAGCCCGAAAGTTTGCCGTGAGCTTCCTTCAGATTCCACCTCACAGTGGACACCCTTGCTGTTGGCTAACACTTCTCCTACCTGTGTGTTCGGGACTTGCACCCTATAGCTAATAAACATGCCTGACGCACATAAAAAAGCCTCACCGAAAAATCGGAAAGGGTTTTGTGAATTGGCTTTTGCGATACCTGGCAGACGACCTTGCTATTCTTTAAATCTAAAGAACATCAAGAAGTTCAACATCAAATATGAGATTTGAGTTTTTAGGGATTAATATATTACCCGACCCATCTCTAAAATCATTTGGGCCATAGCCATATCCGGAAGGAATATAGAGCGTAATCACCGATCCCGGTGGAATAAGCGGCATGGTGGTTTGAAATCCGGTTACCAACTGATATAGATAAAAATCGGTGCTTGGGCTGGAGTCGAATATCTTTCCGGTACTTAACAGTCTGCCCGAATACTTAATTCTGATCTTATTACTTAAAGTAGGTTTAACACCACTACCCATGGTCTTCATCTCATAACGAGTCCCGTTTGGCTCTTTCAATATCACGGATGTGAGCCCCCATTTGGCCAATGAATCATCTATGATTTTAAAATCTAATTCCAATTGGGCTTTGTTCACATTAGCCAACTCCTGTTTTAGATTATCTTCTGGAGACATGGGCTCCACCGTTTTCAGGCAACTTGAAAACATCACTACTGTTGATCCAAAAAGCGCCACCACACCAAGCCATTTCATCGAATTCGTTTTCATTGAATATTTAAATTTGTTCAACATTATTTTCTTAAGTCACTAAGACACGCGAAAGTGAGGAATAGTTTACTCATCTGAAAAAATTTATAGATCGTTTGTTCATTTACCCAAGATGTACCCTGCTAAAAGGTGCTTTTAGGTTGTGTCTTCTAAGCAACTGACACAGTATATAGAATAGGCCCACACAGTTTATAGAACAGACTCTAGAACAGAGCCCATGTTACCTGTCACCGGCTAATCTGTTGCCTATGTCATACTCTCCTGTTGTCTGTTACCTGCTAATCTGTTGCCTATATCATGCTCTCCTGTTACCTGTTACATGTTAATCTGTGCCTATATCATGCTCTCCTGTTGACTGTTACATGCTAATCTGTTGCCTATGTCATGCTCTCCTGTTACCTGTTACATGCTAATCTGTTGCCTATGTCATACTCTCCTGTTGCCTGTTACATGCTAACCTGACCACCTGGCGCGTAAAACCAACGTTGGGCGACTTTGTAAAAAAGGATCATGAAAAAACGCCTTCAAACGTGCCAATGCCTTTTGGGTTGCAGTTTAAGCAAGAAATAAAGTTTTAAAAATATCAAGGAGAAACATAACGTTTGGCAACCTATTTGTATAAGTTCAATTAATAAAAAAAACCAATATGACACATGTCAACAACGTGCAATCCTTTGAGAAGCTCTTAGGCATCTGCACCGGGTATGGAGGAACCTATAACCCCGGAAAACAAAACCTCCGCGTAGAAAACTTGTCGAACTTATTGATGCAGGCACGCGAAAAGCTGCTGCAGGTGAGTGTCACCAAGTCGAACCACGAGCAGGCGCAAAACGATCGCGAGATTGCTTTCGAGGAGATGCGCCAGCTCACGTCACGTATCCTGGCCGAATTAAAATCGTCAGGAGCGTTGCCACAAACGGTAGCCGATGCTACTGTGGTGGCGCGTAAGATCAGGGGTTACGTCAAACGTCAAAAGCCTGATGTAGCCAAGGATGAAAAGGCTGCAGTTGGTGAAGCCGTCACCCACAAGCGCTTCAATGCTGACTTTGGCAACTCCACGGCTTACTTCGAGAAGCTGCTGCAAACGCTCGGCAACGAGCCCATGTATCAGCCCGCGAAACCAGAGTTGCAGATGGACACCTTGCAGGCAACGCTGGCCAACTTGCGCAGCGTTAATGCCGCAGTGGTAACCGCTTATGCAGCATGGAGCAACGCCCGCAGGGAGCGCACCAGCTTCCTCTACCTGGGTCCAGAAAGTCTGCACGCCACTGCGATGGCCGTCAAGCAACAGGTGAAGGCCACCTTTGGCCACACCAGCGAAGCGACAGCCCTGGTCCGTAAGATCCGTTTCACCAAACTGAGCAAACGATGAACCAACGCAATCCCTAACCTCTGTACATGATCTTGTGTGCAGAGGTTACCTTGGGGGAGAGAAGTAGGCAGGAGGCAGTAATCGGTAATGAGTAATCGGTAGTCAGTAATCGGTAGGCATTATTCTTCATTTCATCATTCATCATTAATCATTCATTATTCTTCATTCTTAATTCTTAATTCTTCAGTCGCAATTCAACCAACACATGAGTCCATAACCATTAACCCTTACTACTATGAAAACCCTCACCCCCACCTTCATCATCATCGCTTTGCTCGTTGCCGCTTTCCTTGGCGGATATTTCATTCACCACAATGAAGAGCCAGCAGTACAGCAGAGGATCACCCTCGAGGAGATCCTGTCGATACGCGAATTGCACTTGGTGAAACACACGTATCATGATCTCTTCTTTTTGCATCGCAAGAATGACATGAACAAACCGATCCGCGCCATCGTGGAGGTTCCTGTTACCATCACCGCCTACCTTAACCTCAGAGACATACGATTAATGTATGAGGGTGACACGCTAAAGAAGGTGATCTTACCCTCTGCCATCCTCGATGAGCCTGCCTATCAGGTAAGTCGCATGAAAATTCTTGAAACGCGTGGCTTTCAGGTGCATGCCGGCAAAGACCTATATCCGACAGTAGGAAATTATTTGGGTGATATCATCCGTGCACGCAGCGACAGTGCCCGCAGCCTGGCCATTGCCAACCGCATTCTCGTACAGGCCGAAGCCGAAGGCAAAGCCTATGTTGAAAGTATACTTAAGACGTTAGGTCATGGAGATGTAACAGTGACATTCGACAGCGAAGCCAAAGACAAAGCCATCGCAGAATACCTGGTGACACTCCTTAGAGAAGATTTTCTAAGCCCAGTCCTTCCCCAAAAAATATCCGAACCCATCGTCCTCGGCTTCCTTCCCCTGCCGAAGTAAAAAGAAGTATTTATTTCAAATGAAACAAGCGTGGCCTCCTCTGAAGAGGATTCCCTTCTCATGAGTCTCCGCTTTCTGTGACTTCAGGCAAAATAAAAGAACAAAATTCATTGTAAAGCGTTGCAAAACGGGGGCTACTGAACCTAGAGAGGATTACACTATTCGTTATACCGGTCAATAAAAAAGAGGCTCTTCTTTCGAAGGGCCTCTCAGTTTGAGGTCTCGAGCGGATTCGAACCGCTGTAGGAGCTTTTGCAGAGCTCAGCCTAGCCACTCGGCCACGAGACCATATTAGGTGTTCAAAGTTAGTATCAACTTTTGAACACCCAATACCTTCACTTTAAATTATTCAGATTTAGATTCGTCAGCAGGTTTTGACTTTGCTGCACTCATCTTCTCCTTTAACGCACTCAGTGCTTCGATATCACCCAGGGTAGATTTCTCTGCCTCCTGGTTGATCTTATCGATGCTCTTACCTTTAGGAGCTACCTTCTTCTTGGCTGCTGCTGTAGCTGCCTGCTGTTGAGGTGCTGCTACCGCTTTCTCCTCTTCTGCAGACCACGTGGCCTTAAGGCTCAACACAATGCGTCTGTCATCTTTAGAGAACTCAAGAACTTTAAATTCATATGCTTCTCCAACTTCTGCTTTGCTGTTGTCTTCTTTTACAAGATTCTTGGCTGAGCAGAAACCTTCGATACCGTAAGGTAACTCTAACACCGTGCCTTTATCGTTCTTGCTGATAATGGTACACTTATGCTCAGAACCAATCGTAAATATGGTTTCGAAAGTATCCCATGGATTTTCTTCCAAATGCTTGTGGCTTAACGCCAGTCTGCGGTTGGTAGCATCCAACTCAAGTACTTGCACATCCAATGACTCCCCTACTTTAATGAACTCTGAAGGATGTTTGATCTTTTTGGTCCAGCTTAAATCAGATACGTGCACCAATCCATCAATACCTTCTTCCAATTCAATGAACAATCCGAAGTTAGTAAGGTTGCGAACGATACCCTTATGACGAGTACCTACTGCATACTTAGCCAACACATCTTGTCTGGTCCAGGGATCTTCAGTAAGTTGTTTAATGCCTAATGACATCTTGCGCTCATCGCGATCGATCGTCAATACAACGGCCTCTAACTCATCACTCACTTTCAAGAAGTCTTGTGGATTGCGTAAGTGTTGTGACCAGCTCATTTCTGAAACGTGGATCAACCCTTCTACGCCAGGCTGCAATTCAAGGAATGCGCCATAGTCAGCAACATTCACAATCTTGCCCTTCACTTTAGAACCTATTGCGATGTCAGCAGTAAGTGACTCCCAAGGATGAGGAGTCAATTGCTTCATGCCTAATGAAATTCTCTTCTTATCTTCATCGAAGTCAAGAACAACAACCTTAACCACCTGGTCAAGTTTCAACAACTCTTCAGGATGGCTGATGCGTCCCCATGAAATGTCAGTGATGTGGAGTAATCCGTCTACACCACCCAAGTCGATGAATACACCGAAGTTGGTCATGTTCTTGATCACACCTTCCAACACCTGACCTTTTTCAAGGTTAGTGAGGATCACTGCCTTCTGCTGCTCAAGATCTTTCTCGATCAACACTTTATGAGACACCACTACGTTATCGTTCGTGTAGTTGATCTTCACCACTTTCACTTCAATGTTCTTATTTACATAGATATCAAAGTCACGGATCGGCTTCACGTCAATTTGTGAACCTGGCAAGAATGCCTCGATGCCGAATACATCGACAATCAAACCACCTTTCGTTCTGCGTTTCACAAATCCTTCAATGACTTCGTCTTTGTCAAGAGCAGTTTGTACACGCTCCCATCCTTTCAACAACTTCGCCTTTCTGCGTGACAATACTAACTGACCCATGGCGTTTTCACGCTCTTCAATAAAGAGGTCAACCACATCACCAATTTTAAGGTTGGTCATGTCTTTGAATTCAGCCAATGGCACAAGACCATCTGACTTGAATCCGATATTAAGAATTACATCACGATCGTTTATTCCTACCACAGTACCTACTACCAGTTCGCTCTCGTTCACTGAAGTAACGGTACCTTCATACTGCTTCAAAAGTGCATCGCGGTCTTTGGTAGAATAGCCTTCACCAAATCCTTTGCGGTCATACGCATCCCAATCGAAATTTTCTGTGGTGATGGTAGATTCTGTTGCTGCTTTGCGGGTGGTTACATCGCGGATCATCCGGCTTATGCCTTCTTCTTCTTCCGCTTTTTTCTCTTGTTTGAATTCTGTGAGTTCGTCTTTTTCAAAGAGCTCCTCTGCGGCTGCGCCTTTAACGGCTTTCTTTACAGGAGCATCATCAATCTGCTTGTTGGATTTTGATTTTGGCTCTTCTGACTTCTCTTTTTGTTGATCTTTTTGAGCTTTCGCCATAAAATTTCCCCTTTTTATACATGCAGCAGGCGGGATTCTGCCACAAATTTGGTTTATGAATACTTCCCTCTGACTAGCAAAAAGAAGCCCCGCCAATCAGCGGGGCTGCAAATGTAATCAGAATTCTTAAAATTGTAGGATTCTCCTCTAAATTCGTAGTTAATCCAGATCTTCTGGCTTTAATGTGCCTGTGGCATAGTCTAATAACACCTTTTGGAATAAAAGCCGATATTCTGCCTGTGCACGGTCGGTTTGAGACTGAACGAGTATCCTGTTTGCCTGGAGGTAATCTACTTGATTAGTCACCCCCAGATTGTAGCGTTCTTTTTCTAGTTCAAATGCCATTTCAGCAGCCGTCAGTTGTTCAAGAGAGACAGCAAATGTTCTTTTATGGAGCTTAAAATTTTCAAAGGCTCGCACCACATCTGTCTTCACCTGTATTTCGGCATTTTTTGTTAGCTCTTGCGAATTCAGGTGCTGCACTTTCTGTTGAACAAAGGCTGTTCTGTTTTGAAGGTTTTGATTGCCGCCAAAAATGGGGATGTAGAGTTGAAGGCCATAGGCTTTCTTTAAGTTATCCGTTTTAAACTGTACATCAAAAGGTCGTTCATTCAGATTGCCGTACACGTGGTTGTAAGCGGAAAACAAAGTGCCATATGCACTCAAGGAAGGCATCATGCCCGCGCGGCTTGCCTTCATAGAATACTTTGCCGCTTCCTCATTTTTTTTTGCCCTTAAATAATCTCCCCGGTTTTTAAGGGATGAATCAAATAAGTTTTGTAGGTCTGCCTCCTCTGATCCAATGGCATTAATATCCCAATCTGGTTTGGCTACATCAAACTGTTCACTCGGATCCATCAACAAGGTCTGCGTTAATAAGCCTTTGTCATTCACTAATTGAATTTCGGCCTGAAGTGCTTTTATTTCCGCTGCCTTGGTTTGAGAGTCTTGTGTATAGCCTTCCACGGGAGACCGACTTCCCAGTTCTACCTGTTGACGCACCAGATCCAGTTGTATTTTCAGCACTTCAAAATTCTCCAGCGCTATCCGAAGCAGCTCAACATCCACCAGCACGGTGAGATACTGTGCCGATACGGTATTGATAACATCCTGCGCTGTTCTGTTGATGTAATAGGATTGTGCCTCCAGCAGGCTTGAAGACTGCCTGACCATATTGACCTGGTAGAAGCCGCTAAATAAATTAAGGTTAGCATTGATGGAACCTGTGACTTGCTCAAACTTACCGTTAATAACTTCCAACGTATTTGGATTGTATGTATTTCCAATGACTTGCGAGGCTCCGGCATTCGCAGAAACCGTTGGGCCGAGTCCTGCATAACTGGCCGTGCGTTGCATTTCATTATACATCAAATTGTTCTTCTGCTGATTGAGCACCACACTATTTTTCATAGCAATTTTGATCGCATCCTGAAAGGTTAACATCTTCTTTTGCGACCATGCCTGCTGAGTTATAATAAGACATCCTACTGCTATTACAATGGCAATCTTTCTTTTCATAATGTATGTAATTCTATTTCACTATTTCGTCTGAATCAACAACTCCATCTACTACGGTAACCACACGCTTGCTTCGCCTTGCATTTTCCTCCGAGTGGGTTACCTGTATGATCGTTATTCCTTCTTCATTCAATTTTTGAAAGATGTCCATGATATGCCTTCCCTGATCGGAATGAAGATTACCGGTGGGCTCATCGGCCAGCAATAATTTTGGTTCGCCCACAATGGCGCGGGCAATGCCTACCAATTGCTGTTGTCCACCCGAAAGTTGCTCGGGGAATAAATCTTTCTTGGCTACCATGTTAAAACGATCAAGCATTTCGGCCACCATACTTTTGCGCTGACCGCTGCTTACTCCTTTGTATAATAGAGGAGTCTCAATATTTTCATATACCGTGAGTTCATCAATCAGGTGATAGGCTTGAAAAATGAAACCGATGTAATTCTTATGCATCTCCGACTTCTGCTTCTCTTTCATTTTATGCACCGGCTCATCAAAAAAGTAGTACTCCCCTGCCGATGGTTCATCGAGCATACCTATGATATTCATAAGGGTGGATTTGCCCGCACCGCTTGGGCCCATGATGGTGAGAAACTCGCCTTGCTTCACTTCAAGATCAGCACCTTTCAAAATAAAAGTGCGCTGAAATCTGGAATCGATGTACTTGTCAATGTTTTTTAACTGAATCATGAAAGTGGTTTAAAAAGTACGGGCCTTGACAATTTGCTTTTCCTGTTTTGCTAATTGCATGCCAAGACATAATAACGGATTAGACGGTTAAAATCGAGATAGGTTGCATGGTTTATCGTCCGTAAGTGAAAAAAGGTGTCCGAAAGCGGATATTCTATTAGTAAGAAAAGTAGGCGGTAGGCAGTTGAAAAAAGTAGGCAGTGGGCAAGTAGGCAGTAGGAGTTGCCCAAAAAAACTACCAAACCATAAAAATGACAAGTGACAAGCCTGCGATGTGTCTATGAAATGCCACCTTACTTTTTCGCGCATTAATTGATGAACTCTCATAGAACAAAGAGGGGGCAACACGATTGTGCCTCCAGATATGAATGAAAAGAGGTCGCTAATCGCAACCTCTTTTCAAATTTAAAATCTGGAATTTTGAATTATTCGTTCACCACGCCCATAGCGCAAAACTTATCAATGCGTTGGCTGATACGGTCTTCGGTGGAAAGTTTGGCCAGTTCTTTATGGTTTTCCAAAATCACTTTTTTTACCTCAGCGGCTATTGCCTTCATATCGGTGTGCGCTCCGCCCAGTGGCTCTTTTATAATTCCATCAATCAGCTTGTTACTGAGCATATCTTTCGCAGTAAGTTTCAATACTTCTGCCGCTTGTTCTTTATAATCCCAGCTGCGCCATAAAATAGAAGAGCACGACTCCGGTGAAATCACCGAGTACCAGGTATTCTCCAACATCAACACGCGATCGCCAATGGCAATACCTAAAGCACCACCAGAAGCACCTTCACCAATCACAATACAAATTACCGGAACCTTCAGCATAAACATTTCTTTCAGGTTGCGGGCGATGGCTTCACCTTGTCCGCGTTCCTCTGCTTCCAGGCCTGGAAATGCACCCGGTGTATCGATGAATGTAATGATGGGCTTATTAAACTTCTCAGCAATTTTCATTAGTCGAAGGGCCTTACGATATCCTTCCGGATTGGCCATTCCAAAATTGCGCATCTGACGTTGCTTGGTGTTGCGGCCCTTCTGCTGACCAATCAACATAAATGTTTGGCCATCAATAGTGCCCATCCCACCAATCATTGCTTTGTCGTCACCCACGGTGCGGTCGCCATGCAATTCAATAAAGTCAGTGGTGATTTCGTAGATATAATCGAGTGTATAAGGCCTGTCAGGATGACGGGAGAGTTGCACACGCTGCCATCCCGTAAGGTTCTCAAAAGTCTCTTTTTTCAGGTCCGTAATCTTATTCTCCAACGCCTGGATTGCCTTCTTCACCGACTCATCACTGTCATTTGCAAGATGTTTCATATCGGCTAGCTTTCCTTCCAGTTCTGCGATGGGCTTTTCAAAATCCAACAGATTCATTTGCCCTTGGTTTGTTTAATCAGGCACAAAATTAATAGAATTTTGAAATTCTGTATTTTCATCCCCTTCAGAGCTATTCTCTGATCTCCTTTTGCCTTGCCTTTATTTTGTCCAACAAAATTTTTAAATCCCTGATTTGAAGTCTGAGATTTCTGAATCCGACCACGGCAGCAATCAGTAAAATGTTGTTAACCACCAAAATAGCAACGATAATATCTACTGGAATTTCGAACCCAAAGAGTGAATACATCATGACTAAAAACTTTAGACGTTTATAAATCTAATCAATAATCGGGGGCCTTCCAGAAGAGTGACCTTGTTAGAATTTGGTTAGATGTAGAATTCAACGCGCTGATAATCAATGGCTGTATCTTGTGTTACTAGGTAAAATGGTTTATATTTAACATGAACCTATCTTATTCATAAACCTACCACCTAAACCAAACCTTAAACATCATGAACTTTAGACCCGAAATGAAATCAAAGGAAGAGCTTGCCAGTAGCCAGCCAACCTATGAATTGGTCACCAAATACATGGTACGAGCCAGTGACATGATCACCTTTCATCCTGATCAATCCATTCAGGAAGTTATCGACATCATGATTGATAAAAGAATTTCAGGTGCTCCTGTGTTGGATGAGCAAAGAAGATTAGTAGGTATCATTTCAGAAAAGGATTGTCTGAAAGTAATGGTGGATCAGGCCTATCACAATTTGCCGATGAGCAATCGCACGGTGGCTGATTACATGACGGCAAAAGTAAAAACACTTTCAGCAGAAAGTGATGTGGTGGAAGCTGCTAATGAATTTCTCAACACACCTATAAGACGATTACCTATTGTTGACAAAGGGGTATTGTTAGGTCAGGTAAGTCGCAGAGATATTTTGAAAGCTGCCAAAAATATTAATGCAACAACCTGGTAGTTATTTTAATTAGTCCTACTTTGTCATGCAGGAGAAATCAAGCCCGAAGGGCTGAAATGATAATAGAATATTATAAGTGCATAGCCTTAAAACTCCGAAGGAGTGACATAATATCACCCCTTCGGGATTATCAACATGACAAAGTAGGACTAGTCATCCTTAAAATTAAAGATGAGGCTGTCACTAAAGGCAGTCTCATTTTTTTTAATTCATCAACCTGCACTTAACAGTAATCCAAAAAAAACGTCTCCTGTTTTTTGAGACGTCATCATTTATTTTTCGGTAAGATGCAGCTGCGGTTAATTTTTTTTACCGCAGAGTGCACAGAGGGAATACATGCAAAGGTTCGCAAAGGTTAATTTCAGGATAAAATTTGGTGATTAAGTTCCTGATGTCTTTTTAGTCAGCCTCATCTTTTTTAATCCATGGGCTGCTTCGTTGTATTCCTGGTATTATGCTTACCTCCTAATCCAAAAGGAAACTGACTTTGGCATTGATGCGGTAACTCTTGACCTCACCGTTCTCCACATTAACACTGTGATCTTTGATATACACGGATTTTACATTGCGTATGGTTTTTGAAACCTCGGTCATCACTTGTCTTGCGGCATCCACCCAACTCACCTGGGATTCAGAATGAACCTCGATAATTTTTATAACTGACATGATGATTTTATTTGGAATAAAGATAAAGGCCGCTATAAAGTGAAATCCATGACGATCGTCACGAAACATGAAGACTATGGTCATTGCCGCGCCATGGTCACCAACCTTATTTTGTGAACAAATCAAGCTTCTTAAACAATCTACTTGGCGGCAGTAATTTTTTTTGCAGGACAAAACTATAAATCATTCCAGAATGAGTGACAATTAACCTTGTAATGGCAGGTTATCTTACTTAAATTGAAGCAATGGCAAAAAAAACTAGTATAGCCCCTGGAAATCTGAATATTCTGCTTGCTGAGGATGACCCGGCCGATTGCCTTCTCTTCAAAGAAGCACTGGAAGAATTATCGCTAACTACTACCCTCGCCATCGTGCATGATGGTGAAGAACTCATGAAACTGCTCAAGAAAAGAGGCACTAAACTTCCTGATATTCTTTTTCTGGATATCAACATGCCCCGAAAAAATGGGTTTGCCTCACTGGCCGAAATAAAAAACCACCCCCGACTGCAAAAACTTCCTGTGATCATTTTATCGACCTCCGGTGCGCAGGAAATGGAGAATTTAAAGGTTGATCAAACCTTCAAAGATGCGGCCCACTATTATATCCGCAAACCAAATAATTTCACCGAACTCAAAAGTGTGATCCTCAACGTACTTAAATCTGTGGAAGCTCATAGTATGTCATTGCCATACGTAAAAGAAAAATTTATACTCACGGGCGATCTTAACTCTACACCAGATGAAATCAAAGTTACCTCCAGAAAAAAAGCTCACTGAAAAACCAATTAAGTCCGCCAATTTGTTTCCTGTAGTCGGTATTGGTGCTTCGGCTGGCGGCCTGGATGCATTCAAAAAATTAATCAAAGCTATTCCCCAAGATTCAGGAATGGCATATGTGCTGGTGCAGCACCTAGACCCCAGTCACGAAAGCATGTTGCCCGAAATTCTGCAAAAAGTAACCACGCTTTCCGTTTTAGAAATTTCGGATGATATTAAAGTAGAACCCAATCATATTTACGTTATCCCAAGCAATAAAATGATGGTGGCAACGGATGGTGTTTTGCTTCTTGCCCCGCGCCCTCCCAAAAATAAATCCGAATTGAACCTGCCCATCGATCTATTCTTTAATTCGCTGGCAGAAGTGCATCAGGAACATGCTATCGGGGTGGTTTTATCAGGCACCGGCAGCGATGGCACCATGGGTTTAAAAGCCATTAAAGATCATGGAGGAATCACCTTTGCCCAGGATGAAGCATCCTCATCTTATGAGGGTATGCCGCTCAGTGCGGTGCATGCCAATGTGGTTGACTTCATTCTTCCTCCCGAGAAGATTCCAGAAAAATTGATGGAGATTATCCCTCGCATTGGTAAAAGTGATGAAGATATTCAAAACCTGCCACATCATGAGGAAGAACTGTTTAAACAAATTCTGACTCTCCTGCGGATTCGTAAGGGAACGGATTTCACCTATTACAAACAGACTACCGTGCGCAGAAGAATTCTACGCAGAATGGCAATCAATAAAACGGAAGAACTGATTGTCTATCTTAAATACCTGAGGGAAAATAAAGCCGAACAGGATATCTTATACCAGGACCTCTTGATTCCGGTAACTTCTTTTTTCCGCGACACCAGCACGTTCGATAATTTATGTGATACCGTTTTTCCAGCCATCGTTAAAAATAAACCCCCCGGTGAACTTATACGGGTATGGGTGGCGGGATGCAGCACAGGCGAAGAAGCCTATTCTATGGCTATGTGTTTTAAAGAATTTTTGTCCGATAATCAAAGGGTGCAGATTTTTGCCACTGATTTAAGTGAGCCTGCTATTGCAAAAGCACGCGCTGGCATTTATGCCAAAAGAGAAGTGGAAAGTGTTTCACCGCAACGCTTGCAGGCATTTTTTATAAAAAACAACGGCAGTTTTCAGGTGAATAAAAGCATCCGCGATATGTGTGTGTTTGCCGTTCATAATTTTTTGAAAGACCCACCCTTCGGCAAAATGGATTTTATCAGCTGCCGTAATGTGCTCATCTATATGGAGCCCTATCTGCAAAAGAAGGCGCTTACCACATTTCATTATTCATTGAATTCAAAAGGTTTTTTACTGCTCGGCAAAACGGAAACCATCAGCGGGGTGCCCGAACTCTTTGCTGTTACTGCGAAACATGAGAAACTATTTTCGCGCAAAGATGTGCCCGCTAAATTTATGCTCGTGGCAAGCCAGCGGAGCGAACAGAATCTCAGCCCTGTTGACACCAGCTCAGGTAACGAAACTATCCGACCCGACTTTCAAAAAACGGCTGATGATATTATGCTCCGTAAGTACACGCCTGCCGGGGTGGTGGTAAATGAAGCTATGGACATTGTCCATTTCAGAGGTAATACACCTAACTACCTGGAACAATCACAAGGCAAGCCAAGCCATAATCTGTTACAAATGGCAAAAAGCGGTTTGGCTTTTGAGCTGCGTAATCTTTTACACAAAGCAAAAAAAGGAAAAGGTTCTGCGATCAAGGAAAATATCCCGCTGCAGATAGAAGGAAGCCTGCATAACATTTCGATCGAAGCCCTTCCCTTGCCCAATACCATAGAGCCACATTATCTGATTCTCTTTCACGATCAAAAAGAGATCGGAAGTGAGAAGTCAACAGCCGGAAGTAAAAAAACGACTGCATCAGATAAATCTACCATTGATGACAAAAAATTACGCATCCAGCAGCTGGAACTGGAGCTGGAGCAAGCCCGGGAAGATATGCGCAGCATCACCGAAGAGCAGGAGGCTGCCAATGAAGAACTGCAAAGCGCCAATGAAGAGCTGCTGAGCAGCAGTGAAGAATTACAAAGCCTGAACGAAGAACTGGAAACCGGCAAAGAAGAACTTCAAAGCACCAATGAAGAACTTATGGTGGTGAACCATGAAATTACCAGTTTGAATGAACAGGTAACCGAAGCCAGGGATTATGCGGAAGCCATTGTTTCCAACATTCGTGAACCGCTGCTGGTGCTGGATAAAAACCTGCGCGTACAAACTGCCAACAATGCATTTTACAAAACATTCAAGGTGAATGAACTGGAAACCGAAGGTGTCTTGATTTACAATCTCGGCAATAAACAATGGGATATTCCTGGCCTGCGAATGCTGCTTGAAAAAATCCTTCCGGGAAAATCAAAGTTTAATGACTATGAAGTGACTCATATATTTTCCACCATCGGTGAGCGGATCATGTTGTTGAATGCCCGCGAAGTAATAAATAAAAACAATACTGAAAAGCTGATTTTGCTTTCCATTGATGACATTACCGAGCGCAAGAAAGCAGAAGATGTTTTACATAAAAGTGAAGAACAATTCAGGCAACTCGTTAAAGGATTACCGGCAGCGGTCTATTCCTGCGATGCCGAAGGGCGTATTGTTTTTTATAACGATGCTGCTGTAAAAATGTGGGGAAAGAAACCCGAACTGGGCAAGGACCTCTGGAACAGTGTATTCCAGATGTTTAATCCAGATGGAACACCCATTCCGATTGAGAAGAACCCCGTCACCATTGCGCTCAAGGAAGGACGGCCTGTTGAAAGTGCTGAAGTGATCATCGAACGTCCTGGTGGAGGCAAGTCTGTTCTGCTCGCCTATCCACAACCCGAGTTTCGTTTATCCGGTGAAATAAAAGGAGCCATCAACATGTTGATTGATGTGACCGATCAGGTGCAGGCACGAAAAAAAATAGAAGAAAGTGAACATCGTTACCGCACGCTTATTGAAGAAGCATCCGTGGCAACGGCTCTCTATTATGGACCCGAAATGTACATACAATATGTAAATGACATTGTACTTGAATACTGGGGGAAAGATAATTCAGTAATTGGAAAGCCGGTGAGAGAAGTTATGCCTGAACTGGCGGGACAACCTTTTTTTAGCCTGATGGAGAATGTATTCGCAACGGGCGTGCCTTACACCGGAACAGAGGAAAAAGTAACTCTTTTCAAGAATGGAAAGGAGGAGAGTTTTTATTTTAATTATACCTATAAGCCACTTCGCGACCAGGATGGAAAGATTTATGGAATTCATAATTTCGCTATTGATGTCACCAGCCAGGTGCTCGCAAAAAAAACACTGGAAGAAAGTGAAAATAAATTCCGGCTGATGGCAGAATTAATGCCGCAGAAAGTATGGACCGCTACTTCTGAAGGAGGTAAAACTTATTTTAACAAAACACTGCTTGACTATACCGGAATGTCTTTCGATGAATTAACCGGTGAGGGATGGAAAAAAATCATTCATCCTGATGACTGGGCAGAAGATGAAAAGAAATGGAATGAATCCGTTAGCACAGGAAAAATATATGAGCAGGAAAGCAGGTGTCTGCGTAATGACGGCACCTACTTATGGCACCTTACCAGGGCAGTACCTTTAAAGGATGAGCAAGGCAAAATAATACTGTGGATAGGTGCTAAAACCGAAATTCAGGAACAAAGAAAACAAAAAGAAGAACTGGAAAAAGCGGTAGAGATAAGAACCAATGAATTGAAGCAAGCCAACGAAGAGCTGAAAAAAATAAACAAAGAGCTGAAGGCATTCGCATACGTATCCAGTCACGATTTGCAGGAGCCGCTGAGGAAAATACAAACGTTCTCGGACCGCATACTCGAGAATGAAAATGAAAAGCTATCCGAGAAGGGTAAACGGGATTTCCATATTGTGCATGATGCTGCCGCGCGCATGCAAACGCTCATCGAAGATTTACTTTCGTTTTCCCGGTTGTCCAATACCGATCAAAAATTTGAAACCACCAGCCTTGGTGTCATTGTTGATAAAGTAAAAGATGAACTTAAGGACACCATCGAAGAAAAGGATGCCACCATCGAAGTCATTGAACCTGGCATGATCAACGTGATTCCATTTCAATTTCACCAGCTCATGCAAAACCTCATTGGTAATGCACTCAAGTTTTCCAGGGTGGGCATCCCCCCTCACATCGTCATACAAAGAGTAACTATAAAAGGCAGTAAGCTAAAAGACCAGAAGCCGGCCGATGTGAACGATTTTTTATCTCCGGAAAAAGACTACCACCACATCATGGTTTCAGATAACGGTATTGGTTTTGAAAAAGAGTTTAATGAAAAAATATTTGAAGTATTTCAAAGACTTCACAGCAAAGATGAGTATGCCGGCACCGGCATAGGCCTTGCCATCGTAAAGAAAATTGTAGACAACCATCATGGTATCATCACTGCTGTAAGTCAGTTAAATAAAGGAACAACATTTAATATATACATTCCACTGAGCTAAAAAATAAATTAATATGGAAAGGGAATTTCTTAACATTCTACTGGCTGATGATGATGCTGCGGATCGCATTCTTTTCAAAGAAGCTTTTGGAGAACTGAAAATAAAAACAGTGGTTCGTATGGTAAATAACGGTGAAGAACTGATGGATTATCTTACTAAAAAAGAGAGCCCGATGCCTCAGATTATTTTTCTTGACCTTAACATGCCGCGCAAAAACGGACAGGAATGTCTGAAAGAAATCAGAAGCAATAAAGAGTTTAAGGAAATTTCAATTATCATTTATTCTACCTCGGCATCTGAAAATGATATTACCGAAACCTTTCTCAACGGTGCGAATGTCTACATCAAGAAACCGAGTGACTACAATCAACTCAAACAGGTATTGGCCAAGGCCGTCAGTGCCTCCTCCATCTATCAGAGCCCGCCTTTCAATATTGATAATTTTTTACTGAGGATTTAGTTCTAATCCTAGTTTGTTAACTTCGAAAGCATAGCCCTGAAAGGGCGGAATCTAATAAGGCAGGGCGAAGCCTTGTCGGTTTGTACAATAAATAGAAGCATAGCCCTGAAAGGGCGAGATATGATTACGCCCTTTCAGGGCTTTGATCTGAGCAGCCCGCCACATAACGCAGGGCTGCACCCTGCGTTATGTGAACGCGCCCTTTCAGGGCTTTAAAGAGTTAACAAAGTAGAACTAAGTATACACCTCAAAATAAGCAACGTGTC
>JANOUH010000508.1:0-4517 GCA_031416795.1 Cytophagales bacterium
CCTGATTTCCGAGATCGGATGTAGCCAGAATCAACCCATGACCATCGGCTTCATAAACAAGAATACCACCCTGTACTAATTCTGCTTTGTCTTCTTCCTGAGAGGTATTGCTTTCATTGATTTTAGTGGAGCAACCCGCCAGGATCAGCAAGCAAAAAATGAGCAGCGTGATATGGTTTTTTTTTATCATGTGATCGGATACTTCAAATAGGAATAGGAGACTATCAAAACCAAGATAGTACCCGGAAGCACAAAAACAAAAAAAAGCCTTCACTGGTCTTCGGCTGGATGAAAAAAAACGCCTTCGCTCCAACAAGTCAGGGCGAAGGCGGCTAATGTGGAGCTGCAGGGAATCGAACCCTGGTCCAGAGAAGATGAACGTGTACGTTCTACATGCTTAGTTGACTTTAATTGTCGGGAACCACAAGGCAGGCAACGGCCAAATGATTCCTTAGTTACTGTATCTCGACATCGCTGCGCAACAACAGCGAGGCCCAGTTTATGCTTTCGACACTGCGGTTCCGGCACCGCTAAACAGAGTACCGGGCAATGATGGCTTCCACCGATCTTATCAGCGAATAAGCAAATCTAACCTTAGGTCAGATTAAGCAGCCATGGCGTAAGTATTTTCGCCACTTATAATTGTAGGACTATCTATTAAGGCTCTCATCCCATGAGCCTGCATGCTGGCATACACCCCCACGCATCCTGTCAAAACCGGTCAGCCCCGTTTTGAGT
The DNA here is from genome assembly GCA_031416795.1 of Cytophagales bacterium. Lineage (GTDB taxonomy): Bacteria > Bacteroidota > Bacteroidia > Cytophagales > Cyclobacteriaceae > ELB16-189. Next base: position 739 of record JANOUH010000508.1, read on the forward strand.
AAGTAGGCAGTTGGCAAACTTGCTTCAAAGAACGATCAATGAGAAGACAAAAGTAAGGGAAAATAAGTTCTGAGGAAGTTATAAGTTGAAAGTCTTAAGTAAAAACTAAAAAGTGGAAAGACTTTTTACTTAAAAAAAACTACCTTAGTATGCTCTGAATTTAATTAAATCTAAATCAACCTGTCATGAAAAAATTATTGTTATCACTGCTGCTAGTATCCCTATTTGTTTCGTGCACCGTTACTGTGCAGGAAGACTTACTCAACTACATCAATGTAGAAATGCCAAAATTAGCCGATCTGGAATCCAAAGCCACGGATGCCTACGCAAGTGTTTCCGGGGAAAATTATCAGAATGATTCGATCATGTACTACACCATTCAACAAAACGTGATCCCGCCTTACGAAGAATTCAATTCCATTATCAAAACCATCAAACCGTCCTCCCCCGAAGTGCAAGCCATGCATAACGAGTATGTAGAAGCTGCCAAGGATCAACTGGAAGCTTTCCAACTGATCCTGGAGGCCATTGAAAAACAGGATCCTGAGATTATTACTAAGGCGAATGAAGATCTGGACAAAGCCCAGCAATTAATCATCTATTGGAGAAAAGATTTAGATGAGGCTTGCAAAAAGCACGATGTTGTTCTTGAATAAACTTCAAGCAGAAAGCTCAAAGCGGAAAGCTTAAAGAAATAGGAGTCGGCCCTTTGCTTTACGCTTTTTGCTTTACGCTTTCATCTTCCTTTATTCCCACCTGATCAATCACCAGGTATTTCTTTTTGGAAACGGATTGACGTGCTAATAATTCGGCAATGAAGCCGGTGAGAAATAATTGGATACCAATGACGACTGCAACTAAAGCGAGATAAAATATGGGTTGCTCGGTTACATCGCGCTTCAATGGAATTTTTGAAATGAAAATAGAATCTATTTTGTCGTACAGGATTTTGATGGTGAATCCGAATCCTAACATAAAAGAAAGCATTCCCCAGGTGCCAAAGAAGTGCATGGGGCGTTGGGCAAATCTTCCGATGAAGGTGATGGAAAGTAAATCGAGAAAGCCGCGCACGAAGCGCTCCCATCCAAATTTACTGACACCGTATTTACGTTCGCGATGCTCTACTACTTTTTCAGTGATCTTAGTAAATCCTGCCCATTTAGCAATCACCGGTATGTAGCGGTGCATTTCGCCATACACCGAAATATTTTGTACTACTTGATTGTGATATGCCTTCAGTCCGCAATTAAAATCATGCAGATTGATGCCCGATATTTTGCGTGTAACGTAATTGAAAAACTTTGAAGGGAGTGTTTTTGAAATCGGATCGTGGCGTTTCTTCTTCCAGCCGCTGACTAACTGATACCCTTCATATTTGATTAGACGATAAAGACCTGGTATTTCATCGGGGCTATCCTGCAAGTCTGCATCCATGGTGATCACCACATCGCCTTGCGCGATTTTAAATCCGGTATGCAGTGCGGCTGACTTTCCGAAATTGCGATTGAACTTAATACCCTTAAAAGAAGAGTTGATGAGATTCATTTTCTGAATCTCATCCCAGGTTTGATCCGTACTTCCGTCATCAATGTAAATAACCTCATAGGAAAAGCCGTGCTCTTGCATTACACGGCTAATCCAATGACTCAGTTCGGGGATTGAATCCTGCTCGTCTTTGGCAGGTATGATCACGGAAATATTCATTCAATTAATTAAATCGCTTCATCCGGTGGATTCTTTCTTACAAAGATTGAGGTAATAAGAGAAAGTACAGCATAAATAATCAATCCAATACCATAAGCCATAGCTAAACCACTTACTGAAAATTGGTTTTCAGTGCGCTTGCGTGCATCTTCCATCGCTTTATCCATCTGATCTTCTGGCATACCAAAACTTTTCATCATCGCTTCAGCATTCTCAACGGCCACATCCGTAAGCTTGGCAGGAAGTTCAGGATCAATAACGGTGTATAATAAAATCGTAAAGGCAGTTGAAACAAGGCCCGAGATTGCCATCAAAAGAAATCCGTGTTGAAACGCCTTACCATAAGGGATGAAGCCACCCGTTTCATTTCTATAGGTGATGCCCGCATAAATCGTTACACCGATAAGCAAGGCAAAAACAAAAATTCCGAATTTCCAGTTAGCGAGCAGTGAATAGTCAACGGCATACGCTATGCACGTCAAAGCAATACTGATGGCTCCAACAATTAATCCCCATTTAAGGGCATGTTGAAACAGTGAGGGGGTTTCTTTTTCTTCCATAGTTAGTTCGTTTTAGGTTGTCGTCTTAAAATTACAGATATTATTATGCTAATGAAAAAGCTGATAATAAAGGTTTTTCCGAAGTAATCTACAGCCAAATCACTTCCCTGAGTAGCAGGAAGCTTGTTTAAATTACGTTCATAGGCATCTTTTCCTAATTGTTCGATAATGGCTGGTTGTATTGATTTCAATTGTTCAGTTGCATTGGTAATGTAGGCAGTAAGAAATTCAGGCACGATAAAACAAAATGCCCAGATCAACAACGAAGTAACGAAAGCAAACACGAGCGTAAATAAAAATGAACTCATCATAGCCTGCCCAAAATAAAGAATACCTTCTTGATAGTCATCACGGAATTCCTTCAGAGTCATCACGATAAAAATCGACAACAGGATAAAACGGAAGTCAAAATAAATGGGGAACAAGAATGGATGCTTACCCATATAGTAAAGTGCAAGCAGTAAAGAAAAACCCAGCACACCGGCAATCAGTCCATTGCGCACCGAAAGAAACGCGAGGCGTTTAACTGAACTAAACATCCAATGCTTGTTTTGAATTATTAAACACCGCCACCGCTTTTCCTGTAAGTGTTTTTCCCAGCCAGGGTGAATTTCTTGATTTTGATATGTTAGCGTCTGCGGTAAATGTCCATTCGCAGGTTGGATCGAATAACGTGAGGTTTGCTTTCACTCCGATGTCGATTGTAACGGGAGTAAGATTGAGTAACCTTCGCGGAGCGTCCGTAATTTTTTCAATCAATAGTTCCATATCTATTGAGCTGCTCAATGAGGCAATGTGTGATGCGAAGGTTTGCAAGTTGATCATTCCAAAATCAGAAAGATCAAATTCCAGAAACTTGCTTTCATCATCCAGCGGAATGTGATTGCTCACGATCACATCGATGGTTCCATCTTTTAATCCTTTGATCAATGCTTCCTGATCCGCCTTTTCGCGAAGAGGAGGATTCACTTTGTAGTTGGTATCAAAATCTGAAAGTAACTCATCGCTAAGAAGCGGCTGATACGAAGCGATATCGCAGCTTATGTTCAGTCCCTTCTTTTTGGCCGTGCGCACCAGATCTATCGCTTTCGCTGTAGAGAGTTTGGATAAATGTAAGCGGCCACCAGCGTACCCTAATAATTTCAGGTTTCTGCTCACGGCTACTTCTTCTGCGATTCGAGGCATCCCTTTCAAACCTAACATGGTGCTGTTGGGACCTTCGTGCATCTGACCAAATAGATTGAGCCAGATATCTTCCGGATGATCAATCAACAGTCCGTCAAACTTTTGAAGATATTGAAGTGACTTGAGAAAGATATCGGTATGCCATACAGGCTTAAGTCCATCGGTAAATGCTACGGCACCTGCTTCATGTAGGTCTATCATATCGGTGAGTTCTTCTCCTTTGCAGTTCTTGGTTACTGCAGCCAATGCATGAATCTGTACTAATCGGCTCTCATTATTTGCGGTGATATAGCTTACCTCATTTTTCGTTTGCACAGTAGGAAGTGTATT
>JANOUH010000509.1:0-22427 GCA_031416795.1 Cytophagales bacterium
TAGGCATACATGCCAACCGGTGCGGGTTGACTTGCATTGTTCTTATAGCCTCCGTTCCATTTAAAGTTCCTGTCTGTGGATTCAAAGACAAGCTCACCCCAACGATTATAGATGAAAATCTGGAAGTTATCTGTGATGAAGTACGTGTAGATGGAAAATTCTTTATTCGGGGCGACACTACTGGAAGGACGGAATGCATTAGGTGCGGCAATCTTCGGCTGGCATTCGTTTTTCACTTCGGTTTTGTCTCGCGCAATGCAGCCAAAGGAATTGGTGATATCCACTTCATAAAGTCCTTCGCTGTCAGCATTCAGTACTCGTACTGTATAATTCAGTGTCAACTGATTTTTGAACCAGTTGTAAGCGATAAAAGCTCCCGGATCTAAATCTACCCTGGATGTAGACGGATCTACATTGTCAGGATCATAGCAAATAATCACGCGGTCAGGTAGTCCTCCTACTGGAAGAGGCGCTTTGATGATCTGAATTTCGGCCTGCGCAAGACACGTGTTTTTTCGAACATCAACGCGGTAAGTGCCAGCATTGATCTGATCAGTGGTGGCTGCCGTGGCTGTACTAAGAACGGAACCGTTGAAGAACCATGCATAGGTAGCTGCGACCGCGTTGGTGGCGGCAGTAAGTGTGAATGGTTTATTATTCTCGCATGCGGGAGTAGCCGTTACTGACGCAGTTATAGTGCCTGTAACTGAAACAACTTTAGGAGCAGAGAGAACGGTACAACCGGTTAATGTATTAACTACTTGTACCTGATAAGACAATCCGTTCTCAGAAGTGCCCAACACAATCTGTTGCCCTAATAAAGTTGGTTGAAATACTCCTGCCTTAAACCATCGATACGTAAAGTTACCTGATGGAGAAGCGGTGAGAATAACTTCTTCTGCACAAGCATCAGTTTGTGCAAATGTAGGCACAATGGTTCCGGGCACATCCACCGTGATGCTTTGTGTTGCAAGACAACTTCCTACTCCTGTTGGAGTAGCTGTTACCGTGTATGTTACATTGTTTGTTCCTGATAATAATGTTATAGTAGGAGTATTGGCTCCGCTAACAATACTACCTGCAACATTTGTTGTCCATAGAAAGTTAGACGGAGTGCTTGCAGTAGCTATTAGAGTTGATGGTGTAGCACAGAGGTCTGGTGTAATAGTGATTACAACTGGAGGACTAGGAATTACGGTAATATTTTTTGTAAACACACAATTCCCAGCATCTCGAACTTCTAACACATACGTTCCTGCACTAAGAGCAGAAGATGTAAATGGAGAGGTTGATGGAACTGAAGGTCCTGTTATTTGTCCTGTTCCTGAATTGGTTAATTTAAATCTGTAAGGAGAGACACCACCAGTAACAGCAATGGAGGTTACTCCACACGGATTAGGTACAGTTTCTGTTGTTCCAGTTATCGCATTATCATTTATACCAACAGACTTAGAAATTGTACATCCAGAAACCTGATCTTGTACAATGGCTGAATAAGTTCCAGCCGCCTTTCCACCAATAGGACCAATTGTTGATGGTGCCGTTTGATCAATGCCTTGTTGGTTAAAGCCAGTGCCTGATAAGAAAAAGGAGTATGGTCCACTCGCTGGCGAGGAGGCATTGAGTTGTAATGTAATGCTTCCCGTTGCAGTACCGCATCCTCCAATTGGGTTAACACCTGTGAATGCAAAGGTAGGAGACACATTAATCGTATAAACTTTTTGATCGGTAACAAAGCATGTTGTAACAGGATCTGTCACGGTAACCTCATACGTAAACACTCCAGGCGTGGATGTATCAACTGCCTGTGTTTGAATGGTGCTTGCATTTATTCCATTCACTTTCCATTGATAGGAAGCACCCGGATTTTGTGCGTTTAATGTTGGTGTGGCATTATCTTCACAAATGGTAAGATCCGAGCCCAGGTCGACCTGCGGTCGGTTGTCAGCCACAATGCTTTGGGCCGAAGAGAAACATCCATTCACATCGGTATTCGTCACGGAAACAAAAGCTGGTTCATTAAAGGTTACCGTCTGTGTAGAATCTCCGCTCGACCATAAATACGTGAGGCCTGGAATATTGGTGTTATTTGCATCGAGTATCACAGCGCCTGTGCATAGTGCTATTGCCCCTGGCAGTGTAGGTCTTGGAGGTGGATTGAATATGGTAACATTCTGTACAATGGTGGTGTCAAGTCCGCATCGGTTAGTCAATCGCATCGAAACGATATAGGTTTTAGCGACTGCATAGAGATGAACAGGCGAAGCTTCGGTACTGCTTCCCCCATCACCAAAGAACCATTGAAACTCATCGATGGCATCGGTTGGTGTTCCATTAAACCGGGTTGAGTCACCGACACAGACACCAGTGAACGTAAATCCTGGCCCACCAAAAGCATTGCCTTGAATCTGAACAAAGTTAGGAAGTCCTAATCTGCTGTTAGTACCGGGCGCCAGGTTGAAACCATTAAGGTTAAATGCAGATAATCGTGTGGTGTCATCCACAGCCTGTATGGAGCCAAGCGTATTACTGCCGTTGATGGCCATGTAGATCTGTCCATCGGGTCCTAACTGCAAGGCACCAAACTCTCCATTTTGTTGAATGCGTTGTTTGAAATACGGTTGGTTGAGCGAGTCAAGAAAATATTCAAACAACACAGAAGGACTAGGTGTGCCTTTTACCGTAGCGAAGACTTTGTTTCCTCCAGGAGAAAACTCAACACCATAAACCTGACCGTTTGGCTCCTTAAGATCAATCTTACGATAATTACTTAGCCGGCCGGTGGTATTATCCAATTGAAAGAGTTCAATGATATTGCTGGTGCCTGGCGTTGAAAGGGTCACTGCAAGATTATTGTTTGGACCAATTTTCATATAGCCCTGACCTTGCTCTGGTACTTTAAATGAATGATCTGATCCAATCTCAGAATAAACAGGTTCTCCAATGCCCAGTGTTGTGATCGGGTAAGTTCGGAACGTGTTATTTCCGTATTCATGAGCAATCAACCATTGGGCTGTGGCCGTTATGTGCTCTGTACTTTTCGCAAAGAGTAAAATATTTTTTTGGATTAAGGCGCCTTTGCCGGCATTGAGTTTGAGATCAAATAAAGAATACCTCAGTTCAAAGAGTGATGTGCCACTGATGGCCTGTGTAGTGAAGATGTAATACAAGGTTTCATCACCCGGAACAGGCACGATGAGGGCCGACTGTGCAGAGGTAGGATCACCTCCAATACCCGAATCAATTTGGGTGTGAGTTTTATCAAATACTTTGTCACCATCGGTATAAAAAATCAATTCGCCATTTCGATCACTTACGGTAGCGCATCCTTCGGGCGCATCCATGATACTGTTGTTAAGCGCCTTAGCCGCACTTGGTGGCGTATCAAAAATTGGATTGAAATCTATGCCTGCTTTGTTTCCAAAGTACCAGACATTCGCTCGCGCATCTTGCAACCCATATTCTTTCACGTTCACTCCGGCATAGGCCGAACATCCGCTGGCATCGGTAACAACTACGTAGTAATAGCCCGCAGAATCTGGCGTCAGTGTTTGCCCCAAATCTCCATTAGACCAAACAATAGAAGTAGCAACGCCTCCCTGTATTGTTACTTTCACACTGAATTGTTTTGGTGATGATGATCCTCTTGGTGGAGGAAACTCATCGCGACAAGCCGTGGTGTCTTGCACCAATTGCAATTGAAGAGCAAAAGGATTGATGGTTACTGGTAATGTTACCGAATCCTTTTGTCCGCGATAAAAGGCAATAAGTTTTGCATTGAAGCTTCCTGCACTTTCGTACGTATGGATTGGGCTCCAACCTCTTGAGTTATTTCCGTCACCGAAATCCCAACGAAGACTATCGGCATTGGGTAACACCGTAGGGAAGAAAGCGGTAGGGGAGTTTTGACAAATTCCATTGGCTACGAAGCTCACCGAAATAACAACACTGTCTTTAGGTGTGAATGAAGGAAACTGAGTGCCATTAAAATTCGATGCAGCAAATAAGGCTTGTATATTAATTACTTCCGCGGAAGCCGTATCGGTGTTCGTTAATTTACCAATTAAAAATGGTCCACCCGAAGCAGCCTGATATAAGTGATAGATGGTGCTGTCTGGTGCCATCTGTAATCCATAACTTCGGAAGACAGGAGAAGCCAAAACGGAAGCGAGTGATATAGCAGGATTCAGATAATCATATTGAAGAACATCGGCTGTAATTCCGGTTTCACCATGTCGTGATAAGTATAAATACTGTCCTTTGGTATCCCATTCAATATCATAGATCGATTGATTGGTGGCGCTGGCTGTTGCAGAGTTGAAAATGGTGCGATCAGGAGCGAATATACCCGTTGTATTATTGAAGGTTATTATCAAGGCATCCGTATTGGGATCTTGTGCTGATACGGCAAGTTTTTTAGTTGGCTGATGATACGAAAAATTGGCCACTGACATAGGCAACCCAATACCCGATGTAATAGTAGTTGGAAAAGTAGCTGTGGCATCAATCTTTGTGGCTGAATAACTCTGTGATCCGTTCTGATGGGTGATCAGCCAAAAGTCAATTCGGTTTGCATCAGGCACCACAATCATTCCCTCCGAGCGATTGGTTAATCCAGCCATAGGCACATTCTTGTTTGCCGCATCAACATCACCGGTAGCGGGAGCTGGAAAAACCGAATTACCAAATTGACTCATATCCACGATACTTCTACTGATCGTGCCTCCGGTCGTGTAATTGGCCGAGTTGGTGAAAATATAATACTTATTGGTTTGACCAGGCACGGGTGAAATGGCCACAGGTTGATTGGTATCCGTTTGACCGTTGAGTCCGCTGCCATTGGGCATCACCAGATGAGAGGCATCATATACGCGCACGCCATCGGTATAGAAAAATAAATTGGCTGTGGCCGGATCGGTAGCTACAGCTGCTCCACCTTTATTGAATGGAAGAGCTTGATTATTTATGAGTTGAGCTACGTTAGTTCCCCGGTTAAATCGGATCGCTTGTGTGGAATTGCCGAAGTACCAATTATGCTGCTTAAGATCCTGACCCAATAAAACGGATGGACCATTAAACAAAACGAATAATACTATTGAATAGAATATTTTTAATGTGTTTATCCCCCTCATATCATCTGCTTCTTATATGCTTTTGCTTTCATTCATTAAATTTTTTTAGGTCAAATCACAATGTCATTTCTAACTGGCATTTTGACCTTTTATGTTCCAGGTCATTATATTCCGAAATTTAAAACGTCCTAATCACACTAAAGTATATATTTTGAATGAATTTATCGTTCGTCATGGAGACGAAACGATTCTATTTGTCGTTAAATGTTTTTTTTAATGTCATTAAAGAATTTAATTTGCTCTGATTGCACATTTTCTAAATACTGTTGAATGCATCGGATTGCTTTTTTTTGCTGTGTGTGTATCCTGATAGGGACGGGTTCGGTAACTGCTCAAGATCCTCAGTATTCGCAATTCTATGCGGCTCCGCTCTACCTTAATCCCGCTTTCGCTGGTTCTACGGGCCAGAACAGGATTGGAATGAATTATCGCAATCAGTGGCCTGCGATTGATGCAAACTTCAATACCATCTCGGCTTTTTATGATACTTATATTGAGGATAAAAATAGTGGAATCGGTGTGTTGCTTACGCGCGACCGGGAAGGAGTTCTGGGATTGCAATCCATAAGCCTGGCAGTACAATATTCTTATGATCTTCAAATTGTAAAAGGACTTTCCTTTCGCCCTGGCTTTCAGGCCGCCATTTATAATCGCTCCATCAACTTTGATAAGCTCACATTTGGAGATCAGTTTGATCCACTCACCGGTGACATTATAAGTCCTACTTCAGCGGAAGCACTCAATACAGGGCAATCCAAATTTTTTCCTGATCTTTCTTTCGGAGGATTGCTCTACAGCAAACGGGCATGGTTGGGAATTGCAGCGCATCATGTTACTCAACCGAATCAATCCATCATAGGAGAAGAGAGCAAACTCCCTATGAAACTATCGGCCCATGCAGGATTTAAATTTTACTTTAAACCGGGTGAAATGGGAGATGGATTTTATAAAAAAGGACAAGAGCGTAGTTTCGCTCCGGCAATTCAGTATAGACATCAGGGAGAATTTGATCAGATGGATCTTGGATTCTATTTTACTTTTGAACCATTGATCATCGGAACCTGGTACCGGGGAGTTCCGTTTAAAAAGGTGAATGGATTTACCAATAACGAATCGATTGTGATGTTGATCGGTTTTACAAAAAAAGGAGCCAAGGACATTCTGAATATCGGCTACAGTTATGACTACACCATCTCACAGTTGGGGGTTGGCAGTGGAGGAGCTCATGAAATTAGTTTAGTATATTCCTGGTCTTCACGCAATCCACGCAAGCCACCAAAGGATAAGTTGATGATTCCTTGCCCGGATTTTTAATCCTGAAATGATTGGTAATTAATCGTCACCACTTCCATCAATTTTGCAGAAGTTATCCATACCAATATGTAACAGTGCATCACCTGCGTTTACTACAGGATGATTGTTAAGTCCAACCACGTAGCCAGTGGAAGGAGATTTTACTTGCTCTTTAAATTCGCCAAAAGGGTCGGTGATGGTTCCAATGATTTGGTTTTTATGAACCAATTGACCGCAGCTTATTGCCGACTGAAACAAGCCCGCATGATGAGCACGCCCCCACGCTGAATTCCAGATGATTTTATTTTCTTCTTTGGGATCAGGAGCCCAGTCAATCATGTTCAAATGTTTCATTAACCGAAGTGTTCCGTTCACACCTTCTTCAATGGCTTGCTGATCGAAACGCAACGATTCGCCACCTTCATATACGATGATATTCTTCCCGTGCTTCGCAGCGGTTTGCCGGATGGAATGAGGTCTGAATGGGGCATCAATAGTAAAGGGTGCATGAAATGCATTTGCTAACTCAACATTTTTTTCATCTGCCATCACGCAGCGTATCTGTGGATAATTAGTACGCATGGCACCACCTGTATGAAAGTCAACACCGTAATCTATAAAAGGTATGACATCACGCGTGAGATGATAAGCTACACGTGAAGCAAGCGACCCATTTTTGCTGCCAGGGAAAGAACGATTCACATCTTTTCCATCAGGGACTTCGCGTGAATAATTTAGGAAACCATAGATATTGATGATGGGCATGCAGATTACGGTTCCACGCTTCACCCGGTTATGACCAGCATCTAAAATTCTACGAACGATTTCCATTCCGTTTATTTCGTCACCATGCATGCCCGCGGTGAGCGCCAGCACAGGACCATCTTCCAATCCACGATAAGCATATATGGGTGTATCAATTTGTGTGCGCGATGGAAGACGGGCAATATTGATGACGATCTCCTTGAATTCTCCTGGCCTGAGATGATGTTCACCGATGATAACTTCTTTCATGGTATAGGTTGCTGGATTCTAGTTACTGGATATCAAACAGTACGGGTTTAGTATTTCGTTATGCGTTTATTTTATCTTTTTGAATTTTCTTCTTGCCGGCATACTTCTCAATATACTGATAGATTTTTCCCGCGATGTCTACTTTGGTAGCGCCTTCAATTCCTTCAAGGCCTGGGGATGAATTTACTTCAATAATCAGTGGACCTCTTTTGGAAGAAAGCATATCTACACCAGCCACCCCCAATCCCATTTTTTTTGCAGCTTCAATGGCTGCATGTTTTTGATGTCGATCCAGTTTCACAACAGTAGCCACCCCACCCCGGTGCAGGTTTGATCTAAACTCACCTTCGCGTGTGGCTTGTCTTCGCATAGAGCCAACCACTTCTCCGTTTACTACGAAGGCGCGAATGTCGGCACCTTTTGATTCTTTGATAAATTCCTGCACAATGATGCGTGTCTTTACACCATGAAAAGCTTCTATTACGGACTGCGCTGCTTTTTTATTTTCAGCGAGTACAACACCAAGTCCTTGTGTCCCTTCCAATAATTTGATGACTACAGGTGCTCCCCCAACGGCTTCCACAATTCCTTCGGTGTCTTTGGTATAATCCATGAAGATGGTTTTAGGCAAACCAAGACCAGCTCGCGATAGAATCTGCAAGCATCTTAATTTATCACGCGAACGGATGAGAGCTTGCGACTCCACAGCAGTGAATACCTTCATCATTTCAAATTGACGCACTACGGCAGCACCATAAAAAGTGACAGAAGCCCCTATGCGTGGAATGATGGCATCAAAGTAGTCGAGTTTGCGACCGTTATAATAAACCATTGGATTCTTCTTTTCAATCAGCAATACACACTTCATGTGGTCGATGATTTCCACTTTATGTCCTCTTTTTTCTCCTGCTTCTTTAAGCCGCCTGGTAGAATATAGTTTGGGATCGCGAGAAAGTATGGCGATGTTCATCCCTTTTTTAATTTAGTTTCATAAAACAAATCCTTTTTAGTGACATCGATTAAAAACCGGTCTCTCAAAATTTTGCGCCCTAGCAAAACAGGAAACTTTAAATTCCCCCGGTTGCTGAGCGAGAACTCGGCCCTTATTACATGGTCGTTAATCTTTATTCTTGTTTTGATCACAAACCGCATCTCCGCTTCACCGAACGAATTTCTTATTTCACGTTTTTCGAATTTCTTAAAAGTGAATTTCATTCCGGTAAACTCAGGATGTTCTTCATCCAACAATACAAATACAAGTTTACCATCCACTACTTCTGCGGTAGAACAGTGGAGACTGCAATTATAAGCTCCAGTATCAATTTTTGCATGAATATCATAAAGCCCAAGCAGGGGTAAATCAACGCGGTCTGATCTTCCAAGTACTTGCATAAAATTTGAAGTGTGTCAAGCTACTTCATTTCACGAAAATAAAAAAGCCCCGATCACCGGGGCTTTTAGTGAAGTGTGTAATCGAATTATTACTTCGCCACTTTAAATGGCACAGCGGTGTTCTCCCAACTTAATACTACATTATTTTTTTCAACGGCAACGGTAAACATTTCAACAAAGGCGGCAGCTTTTCCTGGCTTCACATTTACTCTCAAAGCATCTTGTTTATCGGAGTAATCAAATGGGCTTCCTGATGCTTGCTTACTGAACACAATAATCCACTCCTTTTCACCTGGAATTGTAAATAAACCATATTTACCTTTAGGCAACGCTTTGCCTTCAATCTTTACATCGGCACTGAATTCAATGGACGTAACTGCATTGGCACCGGTGCGCCACACTTTACCATAAGGGACGAGGTCGCCCATGATTTTACGTCCTTTGGCGGATGGCTGGGCATAATCAACAGTAACTTTTATGCCATCAATTGAACCTTCTGCTTTGGCAGGAGGGCTAGCCGGTTTTTTGTCTTGTGCAATGGCTCCTATCGAAAGAATCAGGGCCAGTAAAGTGAACATCATGCTAACTTTTCTTTTCATGGTTTTTTGTGTTTAATTTTAAATATTTCAATGATTATGAATTAAAAATATCTATCCATTAGAAAGATAGATATTTAAAACTCGTGTAACTCCATGAAAACGGAAACTTCGCCCGAAATGTTCTACAGGCTACAAATTAAATGGTTGATTTTTGATGAAAGGCAGCTTAGAGTAGCTGCTCAATCTGTCGCTTCAAATATTCTGACTGAACCACACCGGACTGACGCCATTTCGCTTCACCATTTTTAAAGATGATCAACGTAGGCACGCCTTGAACCCGGAACGCCTGCGCGATACCCGGATTTTTATCCACATCAATTTTTACAATCTTCGCTCTGTCGCCCACTTTAGATTTCAAATCTTCAAGAATGGGTTTCATCATTTTGCAAGGACCGCACCATTCCGCAGAGAAATCTACTAATACTGGTGTCTCGCTTTTTATCAATTCTGAAAATGAATCTTTAGCCATGTTTAAGAAACGGGTTGTTCCACTGTAGCCAAAGCAATATGTGGAATTATAGTAACTTTTGATTTTATCGAATTTGAAATCAAGCATGCTGCTTCTGCCTTGGCAAGAACCCGCTCAGCACGTTCACGATCTTTCTCATCCACAATGGTTACCGTAGGCTCCAGAATAACTTCCGTCATCAAAAACTTTCCATCTACCTGGTCGAGTTTACCTTTTGAATCGCAATGAAATCCAGTGAATTCCAATTTGGAATTTTCCGCAATGGCCAGAAAAGTAGTCATCAAACAACTGCTTACCGCAGCTGTAAATAAATGCTCAGGCGACCATATGCCAGGGATTCCTTTCGGGAATTCGGGAGGTGTTGCAACTTCAATGCATCCTCCGCCCTGGGTGGGTGCATTCAGTTCTGGTGAACACATAACACCCTTGCGGTCTTTGTTCCACTCAATCTGAACATTATAAAAATGCGCGTCCATACTAGTTAAAGTTTATTTCGTAGACTCATCCAACCACCTCCATTATACACTTGGGTATAACCCTTCGATGCTAATATTCTTTTTGCCATACCACTGCGATTGCCTGAAGCACAGCAAGTAATGATCACTTTATTTTTGTCAGAGAAACGGCTGGTGTTATTATTTAACTGATCGACCGGGATATTGACCGATCCGCGAATATGTCCGTTGGTATATTCACCTTTTGTGCGAACATCCAAAACGACAGCTCCTTGTTTCACCAAGGCTGCATAATCAACCTTTGGACCAAAACCGAATAGACTTTTCAATGTTTCAATCATAACCTGTTAACAGATTGACTTTGTAAATAATTCACATTAATCCATGAACCTGCATCATGGCAGGCAATGCCTTGTTGCTTAAGAAGATGAGCAGCCATGGAGCTTCTTCCACCCGAAGCGCAGCATACTACTAAAGGAGATTTTAACGACTTAACTTCTTCTATTCGCTGTGTCAGCTCATTCACAGGAATGTTCACTGATCCATTGGCATGACCTCCTTGAAATTCTGCTCTTGTGCGCACATCAATGATGGTGCCTTCCCCATTTTTAATAATTCGTTCAACCATATTATTTATTTTTTTATTTTTTCTTTTTGAAACATATTGAATACCAGGCCGCCCATAAAGGCTCCATAGACCGAAGAGTTAATGGGACTTGATGTAATTGGGCAGGTGCCGCTGAGACAACCTACTTCATGCCAATACACATACCCAGCGGCTACCCCGATCAATACTCCACTAATTGTTATGAAATGATTTTTAATAAACTGCATTGGCATCGTAATTATGATACAAAACTACAGTCGATGAGGTGAGTGAGTCTGTAACTTTCGTTACAGAAGAGTAACTTTATTACGGGAAAGTGCTACCAGCCCTTCGTTTTCCATTTGTTTCATCACTCTGGATACAGCTTCGCGGGCGGTGCCGAGTTCATCCGCTAATTGCTGATGCGTGATTTTCAACTCTTTAGTTTGGTATAATTCAGCCTTTTGCTTTAGCAACTGCAATAACCGCATATCTAATTTTTGAAACGCGATGGCGTTCACGGCAGTGAGCAGTTCTTCAAACCGCTTGTGATAAAGTTTGAAAATAAAATCCGACCACTCTGGAAATTTCTTGACCCACTCACTGGCTTTTTCCACCGGGATAAATAATATCTCTGCGTCTTCTTCGACCACAGCTTTGATCTTGCTGGTTTCATTATGAATACCGCCCAGGAAAGACATAATACAACTTTCTCCGGGAGTGATATAATACAAAAGAATTTCATGCCCATCATGATCAGTGCGCATTACTTTAAGACTGCCATTTAATACCAAAGGGATTGATTTTATATAGCTGTCTTCTTGTAGGATGACCGATCCAGCCGAAAACTTTTTCAACTTCCCGTAGGCATCAACTTCATCTTTTAACAAGGTTTGAAAAAGTGAGTCGGTGGCAGACATGATTAAATTTTAGGAGAGTAAGAATAGAAAGATAAGAGGAAAGATGATTCCCACCAAAGCTAACTTCCATCCACGACCCCAGAAACTGTTTTCGCCTTTTTGAATGAACATGCCGGTGCTGGCAATCACCACCATGGCTATTCCAAAAATATCAGAATAGTAAATCCACCACTTGCTGGTATCCTGGTGAAGTTGAGTCATCTGGCCAAGAATGGGTGTGGTGCGATACGATTCTATTTTTCCTTTGCCGGTAGTAAGATCGATTTGAACATCATGGCTTGCGTAGGAAATGCGAAGGCTATTTTTCTCCACATTAAATCTGCGAAGGTTGTCATCAATCTTTTGTTCTTCAGTGAATCGCCTGATAAAGTTGTCATTGATTGAATCCGGCTGGGCAGGAAGGCTGACCGATATTTCCTGTGAATTATAGGTGTACCTTCTTGGATGCCAAGACTGGCGGTGGTTAAGAAAAATTCCTGAAATGGAGAAAGCGATGATAAGTCCTAAAAAAAAATAAGCAAGGTCGCGGTGCGTATTGCGGAAAGTGAGTTTCATGAAAGCAAGAATTTAAATGCGTTGATATAGTGAGTTAAATGTTTTGAATTGCTGATTAGACAACGTGTGTAATGGATTTATTCCCACGCACTGATTTTTAATTTATCAATTCACCATTCGGTTATCTGCCAAATGGATTCAACGCATTTAATGCACGCTTGCCACCACCCATTTTGTTCATGGTCTTCATCAGCTTGCGCATGTCTTCAAACTGCTTAAGTAATTGATTTACCTGCGTGATGCTGGTTCCACTACCTTTTGCAATTCTGTTTTTACGGCTTGCGTTGATCTTATCCGGATTCGATCTTTCGTCATTCGTCATCGAGCGAATGATGGCTTCGATGGGTTTGAAAGAATTATCATCAATGTCAACACCTTTCATTGCTTTACCCATGCCGGGGATCATACCCAAGAGGTCTTTCATGTTGCCCATCTTTTTGATTTGCTCCAACTGCGAAATGAAGTCGTTGAAGTCAAATTGATTCTTGCGCATCTTGGCATTGAGCCTGCGCGTTTCTTCTTCATTAAAAGTTTCCTGTGCCTTCTCTACCAAACTCACTACGTCACCCATGCCGAGAATACGACTCGCCATACGATCAGGATAAAACCGATCAATGGCTTCCATCTTTTCACCTGAGCTGATAAACTTGATAGGCTTTTCAACGATTCTGCGGATGGATAGTGCCGCACCACCACGTGTGTCACCATCTAATTTGGTAAGCACCACGCCTGTGAAATTCAAACGTTCATTGAATGTCTTGGCGGTGTTCACGGCATCCTGTCCGGTCATCGAGTCAACAACGAATAAGGTCTCTGAAGGCTTTAGCGCTTCTTTCAGTTTCGCGATCTCATTCATCATTTCCTCATCCACGGCCAAACGACCTGCCGTGTCCACAATCACCACACGGAAATTATTTTTCTTAGCATGTTCGATCGCTGCTTTCGCGATTTTAACTGCGTCTTTGTTTTCAGGTTCAGCATACACCTCAACACCTACTTGCTCACCCAATATTTTTAATTGATCAATCGCAGCAGGACGATAGATATCGCAGGCGGTAAGTAATACTTGACGACCTTGACGTTTTAAATAAGCGGCCAGTTTTCCAGAAAAAGTAGTTTTACCAGATCCTTGAAGACCGGCAATCAAAATGATCGATGGATTTCCTTCCAGGCTGATGTCTTCACTTTCTCCACCCATCAGGCGAGTGAGTTCATCGTTGGTGATTTTGGTGAGGAGTTGGCCAGGGGAGATGGACGTGAGCACGTTCTGGCCCATGGCCTGCTCCTTAATGTCATCCGTAACTTCTTTGGCAACTTTATAGTTAACATCCGCATCAATTAAAGCTTTGCGGATTTCCTTTACCGTGGTAGCAACGTTTATTTCGGTGATCCTTCCCTGGCCTTTGAGGGTTTGGAAGGCCTTATCTAATTTGAGACTTAAACTATCGAACATGGTTTCAATTTCTAGTAGGCGGCAAAATTACGCTTGCCTTGCTCGCCTTGCAAATTGAAACTTGGGTTTCTTTGGAATAATCAACATGCGCCCAAATTATTGATTGATAAACACTTGAATAACCCTTAGTGGGCGAATTCATTGATCCTGTCGGATGGATTCATGATGTAGGTGATCATCGAATTATCCTTTAATAATTCAACCACTCTAAACCCGCGATACGAAGTGCCCCAGTTGCCACCAAAATGTGAATCAAACAGGTAAGGCGTATCATGGAGAATTTTTACACCATCCTGATCATGCTCATGCCCATGAAATACGGCTTTAATGTTGGGATACTGCCTGGTCAATTCGAAATAAGCAGGCGTATCAATCGCGTTGGCGGTCCATTTATATTGCGGGATGTGGAGGAATAGGAAAATGTTCTTTTGTGATTTATGCTCTTCCAGTTTGTTTTTTAACCAGGTCAAATCAGGAGAGAGGTATTCTCCTTTTTCGTTGGAGGTGTTGAGCATCAGAAATGTATTTTTCTTGAATTTCTTTTCATAATTAACAGGCACGTTCCAGATTTCTTTCCAATAATCATTGCTGACCATGTCGTGATTGCCTTTGGTTACATAATAGGGGACAGTCAACTGATCAAGCTTTTGCTTTGCCTGAAGCAGGAATTCTTTTTTATCGTGGATGATATCACCATTGATCACACAACCTTGTAGTGGAGATTGCTTATGAAAAAGATTGATGTGCTGTGTAATCTGCGAATAAAAATCATTGAAGTTGGTATTGGCTTGTCCGTAGTGTCCGTCACTCGCTACAGCAAAGCGAAATGTTACTTTACTCTTTAGCGAATCAACTTGCGCTGCGGTTAGTTCCTGAATACCTCCGCTTAAAAGCCAGGCTGATGCAATTGAAAAGCTTTTTAGAAATGTTCTCCGTGATGATTTCATATTGGTCTTGTTAGGTCAAATTCAAAAATGTTTTTTTGATTCGTGATTTAATTAAAGGGATTGGTTGTGTTATGGCAGCATTCAATTCAGAAGGATGATCTGCTAGTGTGATTATTTTACCTGCACCAAACTTCTTTAGCTCATCGGCAGAAAGTGTACATTGGCCACATAAAATGAAAACGAGTTTCTTGTGTTGATTCGCTAAGCTTACGACATGAGCAACTACTTTTCCAGAAAAAGTTTGTTCATCCACTTTCCCTTCACCGGTGATGACCACGTCACATGCTCTAATTTTTTCTTCAAGCCCAGTAAGATTGCTGATGTAATCAATGCCGTTTTGAAATTTTGCATTTAAAAACAATTTTGCTCCCGCACCCATGCCACCAGCGGCACCAGATCCAGGAAAATTTAATTCTTGATGATACCTATGCTTAATCAGGTCAGCAAAATGTTTTAATCCTTGATCCAGTTTTTTCACGCTTTCAGTGGAAGCTCCTTTTTGCGGACCATACACAAAGGAAGCGCCTTGTGGTCCGTAAAGTGGATTATCTACATCACATAACACGGTGAAGTTAACTTCGCGCAAGCGTACATCAACCTGAGTAGTATCGATAGCATTAATTTCAGAAAGGGATTGACCAACAGGATTAAGTATTTTATTTTCTCTATTTAAAAATCGAAAACCTAATACATGTGCCATGCCGATGCCGGCATCATTGGTGGCACTTCCTCCAATACCAAGAATGATATTGGTTGCTCCCTGATCAAGCGCATCTAATATCAATTGACCTGTGCCATGGGTGGAGGTATTTAAAGGATTGCGTTCCGTTTCTTTTAATAGTTGCAATCCGCTGGCTTTGGCCATTTCAATGAAAGCAGTGGTTCCATCTTTCGATATACCATACTCGGCTTGAATAGGCCGTTGCAAAGGATCAAGCGCGGATACCTTTTTAATACTTCCTTCACTTTGCTCAACCAGTATTTCAAATGTGCCTTCACCTCCATCAGCTAAAGGCACTTTACTAATTTCATAGGAAGGATTTATTTCCAACAGAGCTTCACCCACAGCCCGGCACACCTCATGCGCTGTGATTGAACCTTTAAACTTATCGGATGCAATTAATATGTTCACACAAACTGAAATAAGAGGATGGAGGTAATTAATGCGGTGATGCCTTGCGCCAGGGTGAGCAGTGTAAAACTTCTGAATGCATCGCGCGGTGAGATTCCACCAAACTGTGATACTACCCAAAAGTAAGAATCATTGGCGTGCGATACCGTCATGGCTCCACCTCCGATGGCTATTACTAAAACGGAAAGTTGTGCTGGACTTACAAAACCAGCTGTTGCTGCTAGTGGCGCAAGCAATGAACTTGTAATGATGATGGATGAAGTAGATGAACCCTGGGCAGTCTTTAAAATCGCTGCGATCACGAAGGCAATGATCATAAAAATAATTCCCTGGCTGCTGGAATTGGAAACATACTCTTTCAATAGAATATCAATGCCACTGGTTTTAATGACCGCGCCAAAAGCACCACCTGCACCCGTGATCAACAGAATAATGCCTGCATCCTTTAGCGCTGTTGAAATCCAAAAAGGCATTTCTTTCGTGTCCTTCTTTTTGATCGACATGGTAGACAGAAGCAATCCGATCATCAGCGCCACAACCGGATGACCGATTATCCGCAAGAGCGAGATGATATTTTCATTTAAAGAAATTATGCTTGGGATGGAAGCAGAGGCAATCAATAGAATAGGTAGTATTAACGGAAGAAATGATTTCCAGGCAGAAATTTCGGTGTGCTCATTTTTCAATTCAATGATGATCTGATCAGCTTTTATGGAGCGACCTAATCTTAAAGAGAAGAAGTAAGAGACCAATGCTACAGGAATGGAGGCAATGAGGCTGATGAGGATAAGCGTTGAAATATGTTCTGAAAAATTAAGATTAGCTGCAGCCGCCAATGGGCCAGGAGTAGGTGGTACAAGAACGTGTGTCGTGTAAAGTCCTGAGGATAAAGCAAGGGAAAGCTGAGCGGAGTTGGCAGTGCTTTGAGATGCGATGCTTGAAATTAGTCTTGAAAGAATAATGAAACCAGAATCACAAAAGACCGGAATGCCAACGATGATCCCGATGGTAGTCATGGCCAATACTGAATAACGAATACCAAAGAATTGAATGATCCGATTTCCAATTACTTCCATCGCTCCCGTCTTTTCCATCATCATGCCTAAACAGGATCCCACAGCTACCAACAACCCTATTTGTTGAAGCAAGGACCCAAAGCCGTTTTGCATGGAATTCAATGTTTCTAAAAATGGTTTGCCAACCATAAGTCCAAATGCGGTGGAGGCAATCAACAAAGAAAAAAAAGCATGAAGATTCAGGTAACGGGTAAGCAATATGATGCCTGCGATGGATACCACGAGGGCGAGGCAGATTTGAAGAAGACTGATGTTCATACCCGGAAAGAATAGAAAGGGAAAATGTCTCCTGCTCTAAACTCCGACTGATGAGCGGGCAATTCTAGAAATCCATTTACGTCTTTGAGATTGGCAAAATCGCCCGAGCCTCCTCCTTCATTTGGGTACGCCATCAGTTTCCCATCTTCGTTTACTGTTTTTACTTGCAGAAAGTAAGTGAGCGTTGGTTTGAACTGAAAATCTTTAGCGAGCATGGCAGCACTCTTTTCCGATAGTAACCCCATACTTCTTTCCAACCAGGGTTTAAGGTATCGGTAAAAGCACAGGTAGGTTGAAACTGGATTTCCAGGCAATGCAAAAACAGTGAGCGATTCATTTTGCCCAAACCATAGAGGCTTTCCGGGCTTTTGACTTACCTCGTGGAAAAGTTTTTTAACGTTCAATTGCTCCAGCGTTTTTGGAACAAAGTCGTATTTGCCCTTGGACACACCTCCGGAAAGAATGATCAACTCATAGGATTCAACTATTTTTTTCAGTTCGAGCGTGAGTAGCTCTTCGTTATCTGAAATGTGAAACAGATCGGCATGATGATTCATTTGCTTAAACGCAGCTTGCAAGGTATAGGCATTCGACCTTCGGATTTGCCATGGAAGTGGTTGCTCATCCACATCCACCAATTCATCACCGGTGCTGATGATGGCAGTTTTGGGCAATTGAAAAACATTGACCTGACTTTTACCAACCGATGCAAGTAAGGCAATCTCTGCAGGCGAAATTTTGAAACCTTCCGATAATAATCGATCACCCTTCTTACAATCCTGTCCTTGCGGATGGATATTTTGATTGGGTTCAATAGAGTCAATTAGAATTTTAGCGATTCCGTTTTCGATATCAATATCTTCATAACGAATGACGGTATCCGTGCCAATGGGTAACATGGCGCCTGTCATCACCTCAAAGGCATTGTTTTCCTGTTGAAGTTTTTTTGGCGACATCCCGGCTGCCTGTATTCCTTCCAGGGAGAAGGAGCGCTGTCCAAACATAAAAGATTGGAAGTTGATCGCGATTCCATCCATGGCCACCCGGTTGAATGGAGGGAGGTCACGGTCAGCCTTAACGGCTTCCGCCAATACATGGCCAACAGCCTGTTCAATTTTTACTGTTGTTATTTTTGGTTTGAACAGATTGCCAAGAATTATTGATTCCGCTTCCTCAACGCTTACCATGTTTTGTTTAGATTTGAATAATGAAAAAACAATTTACACATATTGATGCTACCGGCAACCCACAGATGGTGGACGTGTCTGAAAAAACAATGACCAAGCGGATTGCAAAAGCTCAAGCAGTGGTTCAGTTAGGGAAGAAGATTATTTCACAGATGAAAGGGGATGAATTGATTACGAAGAAAGGCCCCGTCTTTCACACAGCCATTATTGCCGGTGTGATGGCTGCTAAAAGAACGCATGAGCTGATCCCTTTTTGTCACCCACTGGCGCTGGAAGATTGTAAAATCAAGATCTCAGTAAAAAAGAATAAAGCGATCATCAACACAGAAGCTGTTATTACCTCTAAAACAGGTGTTGAGATGGAAGCCCTTACAGCCGCCTCGGTAGCAGCACTCACCATCTATGACATGTGCAAAGCACTTTCTCACAACATCGTCATTGAAGAAATCAAGCTGATGGAAAAGCGTGGGGGTAAAAAAGATTTTGTCAGGCGAAACGGTTAAAAGATCGCGACACCTATTGAGAGTGCTATAATATTAAATTTTAAGTTTCTTTTTTCCATTACTCCGGCCGTTCCTGGTACTTCAGCCGGATAAAAAAAACTACTGGGTTGGTAACTTAAGCGTATTTCCATTTCTCGTTTTTCATTCAATGGAAGTATTACACCAGTACCAATAAGAAACCCCCGATATTCTGTGCCTTCGGTGATTTCTGTTTCGACCGTTCCATAGTAAGGAGTTGAAACTACCGGGTCAATTTTAACAAAATAACTCTCTTTCAATGGAATATAGAAGTTTAATCCTCCCACTAAGAAGGGTTTAATTTTCCATTTCTGAGTTAACGTTACAATGAATTCAAAGGGAACCTGAAGGTAGGTGCTATTGACATCCAGCGTAAAATCTCCGGTGGTATTTGTATTTAATAAATCCTTATCAACAAAAACCGGGTCCGTCTTTCCTTTCATGGCGATATAATTTAATCCTGATCCTATCCGGAAGCCTTTGGATAGGACAATTTGAACGGAAGTTTGTATGCCATAAGCAGGAATGGAGGAAGTCTTAATTTTTTGGTGCAGGTAGTCATCCTCATTATATATAAAGCTTGCCCCACCATAAAAAACATGACCCATGACCTTAATTTCCTGACCGCATGACTGAGTAATTGTTGAAATTGCCACGATGCCTATGAGGATGAATCTCATAGCAGGTATTAGCAAATCGATTTTTTTTACCATAGACCTCAAGGTTAGCGAATCTATTTCAATGTTGAAAAAGTTATTTCAAGGTTCTTCTGCAGAAATAGCTTGGAATTCTCTCAAAAAATAAAAAAATCTTATGACCTATAACTACCAATTAGTAAGTCTATTACCATTTCGTTGCTTAATCAAAGTTTGAGCATCCGAATTTTTTATTATTGATAACAGTAAACTTTTCAGTTGCAATTCAGTTACTTTTAAAAAACAAATAGTCTGGCTGTATGAAATTTTTGAGTAAAGACTTTTTTTCCGGATTTCAGATTAATCCGATTCATCGCGATGTGGTATTAGTGATTTCTGTGGGGCTAGTTACAGCGATAGCGATTGTTACATTGCTGGTGATGATTGTGAGCCAAATTTAAAAATTACGGGTGGGCCGAAACCCACTGATCACCATCTTCAAAAACCTCTCGTTTCCAGATTGGTACAGTTTGTTTTAAGCTGTCGATGATAAATTGACACGCTTCAAAGGATGCTTTTCGGTGTGCAGTAGAAACGGCAACGACCACAGCAATTTCACCGGTATTGAGAACGCCAACACGGTGGCTGACCGCATAACCTAATAGCTTCCAGGTATCATTGGCCTGATTCACGATCTTCATGATCTCAGAAATCGCCATCGGTTCGTATGCTTCATACTCTAAACGAAGTACTTTTTTGCCGGATGTCTGGTTGCGCACAGTTCCAATAAATGTGTTGATAGCACCGGCTTCGCTGAGTGAAGCGGCCTCGATCACTTTTAAAATATCGATGGGTTGGTCAGTGATTTCAATCATTGGTTAGAGTCTTCAGTAATTGGTAATGGATCTTTAGTTTTCTGATTTAGTTTATCCGCCACTTATTTAAAGCCTGAAATTGTGACGACACGGTCTTCCACAAATTCGCTTAACTTCAATACTTACTTCCCGCAAGCCCCGAATATCGCGTGAAATACCGAATGTTTTGAATTTCACCATCATTTAACAAATATACAGAGTCCTTTCATTCGCGTTATTTGATTGATCATTTCTATCTTTCGAAAAGAATGGCTACAACTCAACTTTTTGATAATCATGGACGTCCCATCACGTATTTGCGCCTCGCGGTAACGGATCGGTGCAATTTGCGCTGTTTTTATTGTATGCCCGAAGAGGGTATCAAGTATTTGCCTAAGAAGGAGTTGCTCACGTTTGAAGAAATTGAACGACTCATTACTCTGACAGCCTCGATGGGGATCTCTAAAATCCGGTTGACCGGTGGTGAACCTTTTGTTCGAACGGATCTGATGAATTTGATCAGAAAGACGGTTATGATCAATGGAATAAATGATGTCCATCTCACCACCAATGGTATTCTGACTTCCCCACATATTGAAGAACTGAAATCATTGGGCATTGCCTCGGTGAATTTAAGTTTGGATACACTCAATCGTGAACGCTTTAAAATCATCACACGAAGGGATGAGTTTGAAAAAACCTGGGACACGCTTCTTCAATTAATCAAGCATGAGATCCCAGTGAAAATCAATGCAGTGGTGATGGATGGTAAAAATATTGACGACATTCTGCCATTGGTAGAAATGACCAAATCATATCCTGTGTCCGTAAGGTTTATTGAAGAGATGCCATTTAATGGAGGAGAAAGTCATTATGACACGTTGCCCTGGACCTACAAGAAAATAATGGCACACATTCAAAAGCACTATCCATCATTAATTAAGCTTCAGGATGAAGCTCACTCTACATCCTATAATTATCAGGTTCCTGGCTATAAGGGTAATGTAGGTGTGATTGCAGCAGTCAGTCGCACGTTTTGTGGCACGTGTAATCGCATTAGGGTTACCGCCCAAGGTGTTTTGAAGACCTGTTTGTATGATGATGGTGTGTTGAACATCAAAACACTGATGCGCGAGGGAAGAACGGATGAAGAAATCAAACTAGAATTACTAAAAGCATTCAGCAGCCGACCTAAAAATGGTTTTGAAGCGGAAGAGAGAAGAAAGTCTGGCGCTGCGGTGATGGAATCAATGTCAACCATAGGGGGGTAACACGATGGAGTTTTATCTGCTCTTGATTTCATTTTTTATCATTGCTCTAGTTTATTCTTCCGTTGGCTTTGGTGGAGGTTCCAGTTACCTCGCACTAATGGCCCAACCTTTTTTTGCACTGCTACCGGAAGTCATCAGACCTACCGCATTGTTGTGTAACATTGTTGTTGTTACTGGAGGCACGATTATATTTTACAAACAAGGAAAATTATCATGGAAAGAGACCTGGCCCTTTCTGATTGCCAGTGTGCCAATGGCATTTATTGGCGGGTTTTGGAAACTGCAGGATTCTGTATTCTTCATTTTACTTGGAATTACATTATTGGTTGCTTCTGTTTTTCTTTGGATGCAACAGGACACAAAGCATGTTTCCTCATCAAGCATTGATAGCACGTTTAACAAAGCTGCCATTGGTGGATTCATTGGTTTCCTTTCGGGGTTGGTGAGCATTGGAGGAGGAATTTTTCTGTCCCCCATGTTACATTTTCTGAATTGGGCCGAAGCAAAAAAGATTTCGGCTCTGGCCAGCGTATTTATACTAGTTAATTCGGTCAGTGGTTTGATCGGTCAATCCTCGCGTGGCTTTCCTAGTCTGGATTGGCGGCTTATGATCTCACTTTTGCTAGCTGTTTTTATTGGTGGGCAGATTGGGTCTCGCCTGGGTTCCAGGAAATTTGA
>JANOUH010000510.1:0-18280 GCA_031416795.1 Cytophagales bacterium
TACCTTAACGAATACCATTTCAGGTACAACAGAAGACAAGCAATGGGGTCAACCTTTGATTTACTCTTAAGAAGAATGATAAAGAATGACCCCGTGCGCTTATTTCAAACTAATTGAGTGTGATCTAAACGCCTATACCTAAAAATTAAATTTAACAATAAAAAGAATGCACTTCTAAAAGACCTTCATTTTAAAAAAAACCTTCTATGGTCGCCTGAATACTTAACAGGTTGATACCAAAGTCTATATTGAAACAGGGTTGATCTATTTAAAACCAATAACCTTTAAAATAATCCTGAGCATGCTGGCGTTTTACCTTCGCTATGCAAAAATCAAATCCGTTTTTTTTCGTCTCTCTATTGGCCATCTGCACCCCGTTACTCACGGTTGCTCAAACTACATTGGGCGATCAGAGTTTACCCGAAGAACAAGTTAAGGTTCAAACAAAGCACCATAAGCCTTCTAAGGAACGTTCGGTAAGACCAAAAAAAGTCAATGTAAAGCATACTCCACGTTATGAATATTATGCGCGCGTTGAAAAAGTGGCAAAAGAAAAACAACGCATCATGCGGAAAATGGATGAGCCTCAGTATACAAATCCTTTGTATTATGGTCATAGACGCCCACCGAAGCGACATGAAGTGCATAAAATGAGGTATTGTAAAGAGTGTGGCATCCGTCATTAGGCAGATAAATAAATGTAACTGTAACGGAATTCTCTAATTCCTCGCGCTGAGCCGGCAACATTTGCAGGTTGGCGAATCAGATATTATAACCAGTTTCAATTTCAACACCTTCTTTAAAGATTTGCTGCAAAAACTCATCACCTTCCATAAACTGCTGGTACGAATAGGGGTGCGTTTCAACCTGTGGGTAGCGGATGTTCACCTTTGTATATTGCCGCAGGTTAGCAAAAATATCATCAGTAAATTTTTGAGAAATCAATAAAAGATCAATATCCGAACCTTCATGCATCGAACCTTTTGCATACGACCCAAAAAGTAATACTTTATTAAAAGTAAGGCCAATAGATTGACATTCCTTTACAAATTCCCGGGCTATAGTTATAGCAGCTTGTTGAGTAACCATAGTTGTATCTCTTTTGCTTGTATTAATTTTTCCTGGGTAAATGCCGCAGTCGCAGCCCTGTGCAGCATAGCTAGGTGTTCAGGGTATCGGCCTTCAATTTGAAATCGGTTTAGCTCTAACAAAAATTCCTTCTGCTCATCCGATAAGGAAATAGTTGTTTGCGAAAGCAGAAAAATCAGATTATGACTTTTGGGCGGGATATCACTTTTTGCAGCACTGATCCAATGAGCTTTGCAGGTTTTCTCCAATGCCAAGTGCACAAAGAATAGCCCATGTAGATATTTGCCGCCATCAATTAACAGAAGGGCAGCATCCCAGTCTTCTTTTGATTGGGCTACCCAATGATCTATATGTTCTTTTTTAGACTTCACTAAATCAAATATACTTATTTTGCAGGAGTGATTATTTCCTGAACTGAAAAAATAATCCTTCCACCTTTGAACATGCGGTGAATAGCCACGGCCCGTCAGTCTTATGACGGTGACTATTTAAATCCAATGATTTTAGTACAATGTGACAATTGAGGAGCCCTCCGGTAGCTTTGGCTTTAAAATATAAATCTAATCAGTACTTTCGTTTTTTAATTGAAACGGAAATTGACCGACATCGCACGTTATATTGAGCACACTAATCTGAGCCCTACACTCACCATCAATGATATTGATCGATTGGTTGATGAGGCAAGAAAATATAATTTATTGGGCGTATGCGTGCCACCGTTTTGGGTGAAGCGTGCACAGCGTGAAATCGGAAAGGACAAAATTCTTTTGGTTACCGTTGCCGGATTTCCGCTCGGTTACAACATGACCGAAACAAAACTCGATGATATACAACGTGCCATCGACAACGGTGCGGATGAGATTGATGTTGTCTTGAATATCTCATCGTTTAAGACCGGCATCCCCTGGACAAAAATCGAAATCGCCAAGTGCAGTAAGCTGGCTCATGATTATCAAAAGAGTTTAAAGGTAATTCTTGAAACTGCTTATTTATCTGATGAGGAGATTGCCCAAGCCAGTAAACTTTGTGCCGATGCCGGTGCTGATTTTGTGAAGACATCAACTGGGTTTGCTCCCAGTGGGGCAAAAGCAGAACACATAAAAATTATGCGCGAGTCCGTTCCACCTCACGTGGGGATCAAAGCATCCGGTGGAATAAAAACATTACAACAAGCCATTCAAATGATTGAAGCCGGAGCCGATCGGCTTGGCACATCATCCGGCATTTCAATCGTAACCTCACAAACCAACCTATAAAACATGAGTGAAGTATTAGCTAATTTATTTCCTGAAGAAAAATCTATTCCTGCTTCGGTAACGCTTCCCGGCTATATGGAGCAGCGTGAATATTTGATCGATGGAAAAATGGTAACCTGGCAAGGCGATATGAGCCCCGTGGCCAGTCCGGTATGTGTGCGTATTGGAAATAAATCAGAACAAAAAATAATTGGCAGTACTCCTCTACTAACCTCCAAAGAAGCGCTTGATGCATTGGACGGAGCGGTGCGTGCCTATGATCAGGGGCACGGTGTGTGGCCCATGATGTCTGTAGCAGAAAGAATTCATCATGTTGAATTATTTCTAAGCAAGATGCGTGAGAAGCGTCAGGAGGTAGTAAACCTGTTGATGTGGGAGATTGGAAAAACACTGAAAGATTCTGAAAAGGAATTTGACCGTACCTGCGATTATATTGTGGATACCATCAACTCATTAAAACAGCTCGATCGAAATTCATCTGGATTTGTAAATGAGCAAGGTATTATGGCGCAAATCAGGCGCGTGCCTTATGGTGTTGCGCTATGCATGGGGCCCTATAATTATCCGCTCAACGAAACATTCAGCACACTCTTCCCCGCGTTGATCATGGGCAACACGGTGGTGTTCAAACCTGCCAAGTATGGTGTGTTATTGATTCGTCCGTTGCTGGAAGCATTTCAACAAAGTTTCCCGGCTGGTGTAATTAATATTATTTATGGCCGCGGCCGCGAAACGGTTGGCTCTTTGATGGAGACAGGCAAAGTAGATGTGTTTGCCTTTATTGGCACTAACAAGGGAGCAAATGAATTAAAGAAGCTTCATCCCAAGCCGCATCGCTTAAAAGCAATTTTGGGATTGGATGCGAAAAATCCGGCTATCGTGTTACCGGATGCTGACATCGATAATGCCGTAAGCGAATGTGTGTTGGGTTCGTTGTCATTCAATGGACAGCGTTGCACTGCATTGAAGATTTTATTCGTTCATAAAAGTATCGTAGATGAATTTACAACCAAGCTTTCTGCCGAGATTGCAAAACTAAAATTTGGCATGCCATGGGAAGCTGGAGTTTCACTTACTCCGCTTCCCGAGCCAGGCAAAACCAATTACCTCACCGCGCTAGTTGAAGATGCTAAACAACATGGCGCTAAAATTATGAATGAGCATGGTGGAGAAACGCACAACACATTTTTTTATCCAGCTGTATTGTTTCCGGTTGATAATAAAATGAAAGTGTATTATGAGGAGCAGTTTGGTCCGGTGGTTCCCGTTGTTCCGTTTGAGCATGAAGAGGAGGCTATTGATTATGTGGTGAACTCGAACTTTGGGCAGCAGCTCAGTATCTTCGGAAAGGACTCCAAGACGATTGCAAGACTGATCGATTTGTTTTCCAGCCAGGTGGGTCGTATCAATTTAAATACACAATGTCAGCGCGGTCCGGATTTATTTCCATTCAACGGAAGAAAAGACTCAGCTGAGGGTACACTTTCGGTAGCCGATGCGTTGCGTGTATTTTCTATTCGCACACTAGTAGCCACCAAGAGTACGGAGTCTAATAAAAAAATAATTGGTGATATACTCCGTAATCGTGAGTCATCCTTTTTAAGTACGGATTATATTTTCTAATGTAGTGCTTAATTAAGCGCTACACGTGGAATTAAAGCATTTCAAAATTATCGTATCCGGAAAAGTGCAAGGTGTTTTTTACCGGGCTTGTGCTAAAGAAAAAGCAGATGAATGGAATATAAAAGGCTTTGTCCGCAATCAACCGAATGGTGATGTTTATATAGAAGCGGAAGCAGAAGAAGACGTGCTCTATAAATTCATCAAGTGGTGCAACATGGGGCCTGCGAGAGCGAAGGTAGATCGGATTGAAGCAATACCCGGAGAATTACTTGGCTTTACAAGTTTTGATATTAAAAGATAGAATGAAAGGAAGATTTACTTCCTGGCTTCCACACTTTGGTTCCAGTCATAAACCCTGTCGCTGATTTCAATAAGCAGGTCAGGATTTTTTTCCAGCGCATTGCCAATCACAATCAAATCCGCTCCGGCTTCCAACGCATTGAGTGCTTTTTGGCTTGTGTTGATTCCGCCTCCCACAATGAGGGGCACATCCACTGCTTTGCGCACGGTGTTAATCATCTTCGCATTGATTTCACGCTCAGCCCCACTACCAGCATCGAGGTAGATTAATCTGAGTCCAAGCATTTCTCCAGCCAATGCCGTGCAGGCAGCAAGCGAATATTTGTCTTCGGGTATCGGTGTGGTGTTGCTGATGTATGCTACAGATGTTGTCCTTCCTGAGTTGATGAGGATGTATCCGGTAGGCATTACCTCCAGTCGGTTGTTTTTCAAAATAGGAGCTGCTACTACATGCTGCCCAATCAGTAAATCGGGGTTGCGCCCTGAAATAAGTGAAAGAAATAATATCGCATCGGCCGAAGAATCAATCTGCAATGAACCACCAGGAAATAATATAACCGGTATGGAAACAGTTTCCTTTATTTG
This sequence comes from Cytophagales bacterium, assembly GCA_031416795.1. Lineage (GTDB taxonomy): Bacteria > Bacteroidota > Bacteroidia > Cytophagales > Cyclobacteriaceae > ELB16-189. Next base: position 4,854 of record JANOUH010000510.1, read on the forward strand.
CTTCACCACATCGCTGAGATTGGTTGTCGTGATCAGGCTTCCGCCAACAAAAAAATAATCAACGCAATTTTCACTGGCCAACCGCAGTAAATTGTTAAGACGAACTGGGTCATCAATTTTATCAGGATCGACCAACACGGCAATACTTTTTTTGCCAGCCTGGTGTCGCTCTTGCAGATTATTAAGAATTTTCATCTTTCTGTTTGCGCTTGCTGAGATATTCACCCAGTTTATCTTTGGCGATACCCAGCAAAAGTGCTGTTGCTTGTGTCGCTAAACGCTCGCCTATTTGAGATATAAATGAAGGCGTTGAATAGGATGCGCTTACTTCTTCTAACGTTGTCCCTGTTGCTTCATTTACTTCACTCGGTTTTGCTTTTGCGTTTTTCCTTCTCCTCTTGGAAGAACTAAGCTGACTTACTACGAGGTAAGTAAGGGCCAACGTGCCACCGATGATCAAAGCATTTTTTACTACACGCTCTGTTCTATCTGAAATGGCTTTAACTTCCTTCTCCAGTTCATGCTTATGGCGATCTGAAGTTTCTATAAGTCTCCTTTTCTCCGGATCTTGAGTTTCTAACAATTCCATGTTATTTTTTTTTGCTTTTGATCATCTTCATCAAATGCGTCTCCATGGAGTGGCCAATGTTTTTGCGGAATAAGACGAAGATGAGACAAGGTACTCCATACATACCAGCAACAATCCAATAGCCCATTTGAGGTTTACCAAAAAAGGTATTCAGATAATGGGCTAATCCGATACTTAAAAAGAGTAAAAAGATAAATGCCAGAAATGCCACAATAAGAATCATCAATGCACTGGCAAGTACTTTTGCAACGTCTTCCTTGATTTCAATCTTTAGCAGTTCAATGCGAGCTTCCACATAACCAGTAAGGTTTTCCATCAGGTTATCCAGTCGCAAAAATTTAAATATTGTATCCTTGATGCTTTCCATATTTAACGGTGAGGCAATATAGCAATTTTGGACCTTTTCTGCGAAGGTTTTGCCGCCTTATGGCCCTGAAAATATCAATCTGGTTAATTCATGACAGTGCTCACTTTCCCTTTACAGAGAGCAGTTCTTCTTTTACTAATAGCGCCTGTTCAGGGCCTACTGTCTCTTTTTTTACCAGTACATTTTGACCGGCACTGATGTAGATAACCATGGTGGTGGAGTCAACCCGTTCTGGCTGATACCATGTTCTTTCAAATACATACACTGAATCAAGAGAAAGTGTGGGACTTAAGGAAAGTATAGGCAGAATTTCGCGAATGCAGGTCTTGAATTTTCCATTTTCATCTTCCCCATCACGACAAAAGCCTGGCTTATTCAATTCAAATAATTCGTTGTTAAGCAGAAGAAGATTTTTTCTCCGGTAAACGGTACGAATTTTTAATGGATCAGATTCGATATTTTTAGAAGGCTCATATTGAATCCAATTGGTAATAGGTTGATTCAGGTACGTTTTATTTATGATGGCATAGGATTGTTTTTCTCCAGTCACAAGGTTTTCGTGTTGATACGTTAGCTCCTGAACAGTTACTGAGTCTTTATTAAAATAGATGAGCGAAAAAGGAATGAAGAAAAAGGTGAGGAGTACATAAAGAAATCCGGCTAACCTATATTTTAATGTCAATCGCCCAAGACCATCGGCAAGTTTTATTGGTAATTGATTGAGATAAGGAATTGGAAAGAAGATTAGCACCCCAATGAAGTTGAAAAGGAAATGTGCAATAGCAATACTAATGGCGGCATTTGAATTGAACATGGCTGCTATGAAAGCGGTAATCGTTGTTCCAATATTCGCACCCAGAATAAATGGGAAAGCTGATTTTATTTTCACCACTTTTTTTGCGACTAATGGCACGACCAACGATGTAGTGACCGTGCTCGATCGTATAGCAGCAGTGGTTAGTAATCCCCATGCAAAAGACTTCAACGGGCTTTTAAAAAAGAATTGCTGAAAGCGTTCTTGGGATCCAAAACCCAATGTTTTGGAAAGCACTTTGCGGAAAAACAAGATGGAGCCAAATAGCAAGGCTATCGACAATGCGGCCAGAATAAAGCCATTGTCAATGGTGGTGACAATAATATTAATAATGAATCCGAATCGATCACCCAGTAAGTTGAACTGTTTTTGAGCTATGCCGATGGGCTCATTGAAAAAAGAAGTAGCAATGAATTGGGCTAACCCTGAAAGGAATCCAAAATAATATTCGAGCGGGAAAAGTATGAGTACAGTGAGAATGTTAAAAAAGTCGTGATACGTACCGATGGTTACCGCACGTCTGAATTCTTTTTTCTTAGTGATAAACCCCAACGATACAATGGTGCTGGTGATGGTGGTGCCCACGTTGGCACCCATCAGAATGGGGATGGCTCCTTCTAATGTAATCGAACCTGAAGCAACCAACGCCACAACCATAGACGTGGTAGCCGAGCTGCTTTGAATAATGGCCGTAACTAAAAGCCCAATGAATAAACCAGTAAATGGATTTGAGGTAGCCAGGATGATTACCTCCGCGGCATCTCGCCCAAGGTGCTGCAACGATGCGATCATCAGATCCAGCGTAAAAAGGAAAATCAATAAGGCCAACAGAATATAAGCCGTGTTGCGGAGCACCGTTTTCCATTGCCCAGTCGCAACGGGTTGTTTTTTTTCTGTCTCTTGTTTGTTCTCCATCACGTAACGCAAAGATAGTTAGCGACCACCAAGATGAAAGGAGGTAACAATTACTTAATATGAATTACTTACTTAAACCCAATTCATTCACTGCCATCCACGCCATCAGGCCTGGTGCGATCTTCAACGCATCTTCATCAATATCAAAAGTGGGTGTGTGCACATACGAGGTAATGCCCTTTGATTCATTGCGGGTGCCAAGTCGGTAAAAAGAGGCCGGCACCACATGGGAATAATAGGCGAAATCTTCCGAGCCCAGGGTAAGATCAATATCTACCACATTTTCCTTGCCTACATATTCTTCTGCAGCGTGACGTATTCTTCTCGTAAGTTCCGGATTATTTTCCAAATAAGGATAGCCATGTGAAATCGTTACCTCACATTTCCCACCCATGCCATCGGCAATGGTTTCAGCCATTTTTTTTATTTTCTCTAAACCACTGGCGCGCCATTCTTCATTGAGCGCACGAAAGGTGCCGGCAATATTTACTTCATTAGGAATAATATTCGTAGCCCCCTCTCCAATGATACGACCAAATGTAAGCACAGTAGGTTGTTTAGGACTTGCATTGCGACTGATGATTTGTTGCAAGGCAATAATGATGTGCGAGGCTATTACAATCGGATCAATCGTAAGCTCTGGAGCTGCACCATGGCCTCCCTTTCCAATTACTTTCAAATAAATTTCATCACTACTGGCCATGTACATGCCTTCACGGAACCCTATTTTGCCAACCTGCACCAGCGGCATCACGTGCTGACCTATAATAGATGCTGGCGCTGGGTTTTGCAAAGCACCATCACGAATCATATATGAAGCACCTCCTGGATTTTTCTCCTCACCAGGTTGAAAAATCAATTTCACTGTGCCCTCAAACTGATCTTTGATCTCACTCAGAATTCTAGCTGTGCCAAGCAGCGAAGAGGTATGCACATCATGACCACACGCATGCATGACTCCGGGCTTTGTAGATTTATACGGCACCTGGTTAGCTTCTTCGATGGGCAAAGCATCCATATCGGCACGCAGCGCCACTGTTTTCTTATCTGGATTTTTCCCTTTAATAACTGCCACAATACCTGTGGTGGCAATCCCTTCCTGTGGATCAATACCATAGCTGCGCAGCTTGGCGGCTACAAATTTTGCAGTATTAAACTCTTCATAGGATAATTCAGGATTAGCATGCAAATGCCTTCTCAACCCAATAGTCTCCTGACTGTATGTTTCTGAAAGCGATTTGATTTTTTCGAGAAGGCTCATCTATAACATTGAATAAGGTCAAAGGTACTACTAAGTTTTAATTGGGATAAGCAAAACGGTGGTTTGGTATTTATTAAGGCTTGCTAGTCATTAACGAGAAAAATGGGTTTTTGGGGGCTTTTTGGTTTTTTTAAAATTAAATAGCATTAGTCATTTGAACACTCCCGGAATTATTGCGAAATTCCAATGATTAAAAACAGAGATTATGGAAAACACTACTACGTTTATTGAAACATGGGGCTCGTATTTTATTCAGGGATCCTACGTTTGTTTTGGCATAGCTCTACTTATCATTCTGTTTCACGAAGTAAAAATCATGATGACTGCCAATGAAAAAGACCGCTATGATTACGTGAATCAACATGAAATTCGGTTTTTCTGGTATGCTATAATTGCCTTCATCGCGGGTATTTCGCTTTATTTTTCAGCAGTGATTACTCCAATGGTTCCGGTTGATAATTCCTTGAAAATATATGTGAGTATTTTCTTTTTAGCTGGTTTTGTTGCGATTACTTATCTTATTCTTTCCGGTACGGTACGCGTCTTGTATCCTCGATTTCTGGAGAACAGGTTAACACGTATCCGTAATAAACCCCGTGTGTCTGCAGCCGGAAATAAAATGAGAAAGCTCTCTGCCGAAGAGGGCGCTGTGCATCTTGAAGAGGGTCAGCTTGCAGAGCATACAAGTGAAATTCACTCCATAGAGTACGATGTGTGGTCGGATGAGAAAACCGGAGAGAAGAAAGTTGAAAAATACATGGCCTACCAACATGCAGAAAAGTGTGGTGAGTGCGGCTTTTATACGATGAAGATAGATACTGAGGAAGTAGTTAAGATACCAAGCTTTCAGGAACCAGGAATACTACTCGAACATTATCGTTGTAGTTATTGCAATCATAGAGAGGCCAGGGAAGTCCCCATCGCAGCCATTTCTTCAAATGTGAAAAGCCCAGTCGGCTAGTTTTCAAATTATACTAAAAGATTCTTGTCTATTGCAAGCCACCTGAAGCTTGCTTGGACTCGTCAACCAAATCTGTTGACTGATTCATAAACATTAAGGAAAGAGAGCAGCAGCATTCCAATGATTTTATGTTTAATTTTTGTTGCCTGTTGTAATGACCTTGAGTATGGTGGCCGATAACTCAGAAAAAAACCCACTACCCCGACAGTAAATAGATTTTATTCGCTGTTAGGGCGAGGGCAGCGACCAAAAAATTATTTTGGCTATTGTTGAACTAAGGGTTCATTTTGGCAAACACGAGACCTGCCACAAAAGCCTGTAAAACTCCATAAGCTAACCATGTGCCCACCATGATGAATGAGATATCAATAGCGCTGAAGGTAAGCCATAGAACAGGCAGCATGGCGATGATGCCATAGGCCACTGCAATTTCAAATGCTCGCCAAAGAAGTGAGCCATTGAAAAATGTTTTGAACCTGTCCCAAAACCAATAAAGTGAAATACTTAGAACAAATGGATGTCCATAAAATAACCAGTCCGTGGCGAATGATGAAGAACGAAATACAGGATTGTAATATTCCTCCATCAACGTGGGTAATAGGTAAATGATGGAGTAAAGCGCTGCGAGGCTTACCAGTAATACCAGGAATCCTGCAATCAAAATGGATGAAGCGGCTTTTTTCATATGAGTTTAGTTTTCAATAAAATTATTGATTTTCTATTTTTGGTTACATGATCAATATCGGGGTTTAAATTGATATAAGTCATATAATAAGCTGCTATGATACGGCTTAGAATGATAAAACTTAGTTTGCGATTGCTATTCGGGAATCAGATATTCGTGTTTTACTTTTTACCCATTATTACATTTACATGCAAAATATCAAACCTATCCTTTTGATTTTGTCGATCGTTGGTGGTATCGCCACGGGCTATTCTCAGAATTCAGCTAAATCCTGGCCGTTACAAGACCTTTCTGATTTCAGACCCCAAGCCGGCAATTGGCTTATCGTTGGCGATGTTACCATGAACCCTGATGTGGACATTCATGAAAAGCATGAAGATGTTCAGCCCGTTGTTTCAAAGAAAAATAAAAAATCTCCCCCACCCGTTGTGGAACAAAAACCTTTTCCGGTAACCTATTCAGCAGGCACTGGCATCCTTCTTAATATGAATGATGATGTTAAGAAGACTAATCTGCAAACTGTTTTTGAACATAGCGATATAGAACTGGAGTTGGAAGTAATGCTACCAAAAGGTTCTAACTCAGGTATCTACCTGCAAGGCCGATATGAAGTACAGTTACTTGATAGCTGGGGAGTGAGGAATCCTTCTTTTACTGACATCGGTGGAATTTTCAGAAACTGGGAAAGCGAGAAAGGAAAAATCTATATGGGTAAGGCACCCCTTAGCAATCCCGCCAAGGCACCCGGCTTGTGGCAGAAAATGAAAATCTCTTTCCGTGCTCCACGCTTTAACGCTGCCGGTGAGAAAACAGAAAACGCACGCTTTATCTATATTGATTTAAATGGAGTACGCATTCACGACAACTTAGAAGTTCCCTTATACACTGGTGGAGCTGTAGAAAATAATGAGAAGGCTTTTGGCCCACTGATGATTCAAGGCGATCATGGTCCGGTTGCTTTCCGAAATGTAAAATACACCCTGCTCAAAGAGATTGCTGTTTCTACCAGTAACATCACCTACCAAACCTGGTATGGAAATTTCAAATTGATTTCCGATTTCACTGGGCTGAAACCAAGTGCTTCTGGTTCATTGGAGGCGCTAACGTGTGAAGTACTTGAGAATGAAAATGCGTACGGATCGAGTTATAAGGGAACCATCACGGTATCCGAAGATGCATCTTATAAATTCATTATGGCATACACCGGTGGGGTACGATTGGTTATAAATAATCAGCAACTGATCAATCGTCAGACTACCGATGGATGGAGTAGGAATGAAGAAGCCACGCTTACTTTGAAAGCTGGTTCATATCCGTTTGAGATTTATAATTATAAAGATGCTTCATGGCTACCTCCTGCATTAGGATTATTCGTTCAAACAGGATCAACACCCAAGGCATTACACGCTTACAATTCTATCCCACCCGATGATCAACCAGTGTCACCGATTCTGATCAATCCAGGAAGTGAAATCAGAATGTTGCGTGCGTTTTTAGATTTTAAAGGAGAATACAATCAACGCCTTACGCATATTATTGGCGTGGGCGATCCAAGTGGAACACACTATGTATATGATCTTAAAGCCGGCAATCTCGTGTGTGTGTGGCATGGAGATTTTGTAGATGCTACTCCGATGTGGCACGATCGCGGTGATGGTTCATTCCGCCCGTTGGGGGCAACACAATATTTATTTACCAATCAGCCTCTTGCTTTTCTTTCTTCAGAGACAGCACCATTTCCTGTGATTACACGTGATGCTGAAATCAAAGCAGGCGAATATCGTGGTAAGGGTTATGAAATAGAGACGGCAACCGGAAGGCCAATTTTTAAATATGCGTATCAGGGTATTGATGTAGAAGATAAAATTTATCCGGATGATCAAAACCGCATCATCACCCATGAAGTGAACATCAAAAACCGTGGAACGAAAACAGGGCTATACTACAAGTTAGCCGATGGAAAATCGATTCAGCAAATGCCAAATGGATCATACGTTATCGATGATAAGAGCTATTACATCCGCATCGCGAAAGGAGGAACTCCAAAAATTCGTGAGGTGAATGGTAAGAAGGAGTTATACGTTTCAGTAGAAGATTCTTTTGCCTATTCAATCATCTGGTAAATTTTAATGAAAAATATGAAAGCAATGAAAAATAAATATATCGTTCTTTTGATAAGCGCATTTTCCATCGCATCATGGAACGCTGTTGCGCAGCTTAACAAAACTCCTTCGGAAGAAGATTATTATAAGATTCTTACGCTGCCAACACCCGAAGGAATCTTGTTGGAGGTTGGTGGTGTTGCCACGATGCCCGATGGTAGAATTGCCGTGAGCACACGCAGGGGTGATGTATGGATGGTTGAAAACCCTGCCATGGAAAACGGGAATCCTCCGAAATACACCTTGTATGCATCCGGATTACATGAAGCTCTTGGCCTCGTGTATAAAGAAGATGCCTTGTATGTAGCACAACGGGGTGAGCTTACAAAACTCATGGATAAGAATGGAGATGGTAAAGCCGATATCTATGAAACCGTTTATGCATGGCCGTTATCAGGTCACTATCATGAGTATTCCTTCGGGCCCAAAATTGCACCTGACGGAAGTTTTTTTGTAACTGGAAATGTTGCCTTTGGTGATGAAGAATGGTGGCGTGGTGAGAGTCGTGTGCCATGGCGTGGATGGACCATGAAAATTAGTCCGGACGGAAACATGGAACCGTGGGCTACCGGAATGCGCTCACCGTGTGGAATAGGAATGATTGACGGAGAACTATTCTATGATGACAACCAGGGCGACTGGCAAGGATCAGGTGGAATATTTCATTTAACCAAAGGAAGCTTCACCGGACATCCCGCAGGATTGCGTTGGGCAACGCGAGAAAATTCTCCTGTGAAAATCACAACCGAACAACTTTATGCCAAGGTTGATCCTCGCCAGGTAAAGAAAGAAGGTCAGTATGTAAAACCTGAAAATGTGACTGACGAAAAAGATCCCCATGTTTTCTACGAATTAAAAAATGAATTTCCTCAAGTGCGCACAGCGTCTGTATGGTTGCCTCATGGGGTTTTAGGAATTTCGAACTCTGAAATTATTCGTGATGAAACGAATGGTAAGTTTGGTCCTTTTGCCGGTCAGATTTTTGTGGGCGACCAGGGTCAAAGCAAAATCATGCGCGTGGTGATGGAGAAGGTGAAAGGAGAATTTCAAGGTGTTGCTTTCGAATTCAAATCCGGATTTCAATCAGGCGTACTGCGCATGAACTGGGGTCATGATGGTTCCATGTATGCAGGGCTCACCAATCGTGGTTGGGGTTCAGCCGGAACAACAACAGCAGGTTTACAGCGATTGATCTGGACGGGTAAGGTGCCGATGGAAATGAAAACCGTAAGCGCACGTGCAGATGGATTTGAAATTGAGTTTACTCATCCTGTAGATAAGAAGTCAGCCAAAGATCTGGATTCCTACTTTTCCAGAAGTTATGTCTATAAGTATCATCCCGCATATGGAAGTCCAGCCATCAATGAAGAAAAACTTACTATAAAAGGAGTTAAGGTTTCTGATGATGGTTTGAAAGTGAGAGTTGTGATGGATAATCTTCGCCCTTATTACCTGCATGAAATTATGGTAGCAGGAATTAAATCGAATGAGGGCTTGCCTGTACTTCACAGCACCGCTTACTATACATTAAATAATATTCCCGATGGAGATAAACTTCCATTGAGTGAGTTGAGTACCATGCGTTCATCGGCAACAGCAAAACCAGTTCCCATAAAACCTGTTTCAAAAACGAATACCAGCACGAATTCAAAATCGCTCACCTATGCAGAGATTGAACCTTTGTTGGTAAAGAATACCTGTACGGCATGTCATCAGGTGAACAAAAGACAAGTGGGGCCAGCGTTTGCTGATATTGCCAAGCGCAAGTATAGCAATGAGCGCATTGTTGAATTGATTTATAAACCAGAGCCAAAAAACTGGCCTGAACACGAAACACCCATGGCAGCTATGCCACAGGTGCCAAAAAACGAAGCGCTGAAAATTGCTTCATGGATTAATTCATTGAGAGCACCAGCTCCTTAATTATCGAAATTGATTTTTATCAGGGGAGACTTTATGATTCAAAAAGCATAAAGTCTCCCTTATAGTTTTGACACAGCCGTTGATGAATCTTTCGAGCTGATTTCTTTCCTTCTTCATCAACTAGCAGACAAACAACCCCTCCATTTCCACCTCCGGTAATTTTTGCACCGTAAACTCCAGGAGAATTTCTGGCAAGCAGTACAATCTCATCGGTTCTATCCGAGCCCAATCCGCATAAAGAATAACTTTCGTGTGCCTGATACATGAGTTCACCCATACTTTTTAAAGTAGATATTCGATCTGTAGTTGAGGGTAACTCATTTAACATGGAAAGATATTCTTTAAATCGATGCACCCGATCATGCTCATACACCGGGTGCGAAACGCACTGACGTATGAAGTAGTTTTTTTGATTTTCAATCGTAGTGATATGATCAATAGAGATCGCATACTTCTCAAGAAATTCCTTCCCGCTTAAAGAATCAGGCAGATGTTGAAGATGGGAACCTTCAAATTGTTCAACAGAAATGTTACATAGAAATCCCCGGAAGGGAAGAGATGTAAAATCACGATTTGCTTTTGCTGAATGAAAATCCTGATAGGTGGCACCAGCGCTTTGTGCAATGATCGTGTAGCCCATAAATGCGGCACACCGCACATCACTATAAGATGCTCCTGCTACAGAATGCCTCACGCCACTATCAATTCCGATAAATGAAATATCCTTTGGAAGAGAAATCGGCAAATCAATTTTATCAGGTTGACAAAGAATGGGCAAAAGTTTTTTAGGTTCACCAAAGTAAGAGGCAAGTTGATCCATAAGCCCACACGGTGCTCCTACTACTAAGTTTTCTACACGTTGCGCAAGAATCGGCAATATTGTTCCGGATAGCTGAACACCAAATGCCGCTACTAACGCTTTCATGCAGGCCACTTCAACAGAAGCAGAAGACGATACTCCTTTTCCAAGGGGAACTTCAGAAATTAAATCAAAATCGGCTCCTCTGAAATCGATGTTCTTTTCTTTTTGAAGAACAAGAGCGCATCCTAACACATAACTAATCCAACTGGTTTCCGCATTTTGTTTGAATCTTTCCTGGGCAAATTGATAATCAATCAGATTGTTGTTCAGATAATCTCGATAGTCCACATGAGCAGTTAATAATTCACCTGAACTGATCTGGCTTCTGACATGACATTGATAATCTTCGCGGAGCGATAATTTTATTTTTGTTTGCTGCACAATGGGCATCTGCAATACGAGCGCTCCTGAATAATCAGCAATGCCTCCCATCACATCCAACCGACCCGGTGCTGCTGCTTCGAAATATTTATTATTCATAACGCGTGAAGCCTTTTAACGGAATATGGTTTAACGCTCAAGCGCGTAGTCATGGAGATGTACTTTTAATAATTCTGCTGCCTTATCTTCCGGCATCGTATCAGCCATAAAATTTCCGGCACCAATTTCCGGCCCTGCCAGATACTTGATCAAACCGGGCTGACGATAAGGAGGCTGTAACCAAAGGTGCATACGAAAATCGGAGTAAGATTTATTATCCACAGGAGCTTGCATGATGGACATTACATAAGGAAAGTCCATCTGAAAGTTCATGTCCATTCTGCGCACCACCTGGTGAAACACCGCAGTAAGGTCATGTAACTCCTTCGCAGAAAGAGTAATTAAAGTCTGATGATTCCCTTTCGGAAAAATCATGACTTCATACGCATAGCGCGCAAAAAAAGGAATAAAGGCAATAGCGTTTTCATTTTCTGCAATTACTCTTACACCATCTTTCTTTTCTTGGTTGATAATTCCATCAAAAATACTTTCGTGGCAATTCTTTTGATAGTCACTGGCAATTCTGATTTGTTGCTGCACTAACTTAAATGAAAAGTCAGTCGCATAGATTTGACAATGTGGGTGTGGATTACTTACGCCCACAGCTTCACCTTTGTTTTCAAAAATCAGCACTGATTTAATGGCCGGATTTTTTTCAAACTCAATCATCTCATGTTGAAACGCTGCAAACACTTTCTCCACTTGATTAAGTTTCATTTGAGAAAGCGTGACGTTATGACGCGGGTCGTAACAGACCACTTTGGCAATTCCCTGCGCCATTTCTTTTTTGTATAAATCATCTGCACCAGCGGGTTTCACCTGTGGCGCTTGCATGCTCACCACCGGATGATCATTTTCAAAAATAAAAACATCCTTGTAATCCAGATTGGCACTGCCATGAATGCGAGCATTTCCAGGACACAGATAACAGGCAGGATCGTAAGGATGAGATTCTTTAGGTTTGATCAGCCCCGCCCCTTGCCACGGGCGACTATTGCGATGAGCTGAATACACCACCCACTCTTCGCGCAACGGATGCCATCGCTTTTCCCAATTACCTTCAAATTCACTTTTCATTAAAAATATATTTCTTGAATTTTAATTAGTCATTATGATTATTAATATGCTGATGGCCCGATCGGCATCACTTTTCATTTTCAAACTTTGTTCAATGCTTTTCAAACTACAAGCCCAGATTCCTGATGGGAACAGGGGGGAAAAGAGATCGTGACAATAATTGAGACGAGATATTTCATAAGCTAGATTTCACATTTAAAGTTAAAATTATTTCATGAAAGGCGCTATAGAATAAATCACTTTAGCAAGTAATAAATATTTCCACGCAAAGACGTTAAGAACGCAAAGAAATGTATCATACTATGTTTCACTCTAAGAAAGGGCAATCGTCTACTTATTTAAATTGTATATCCAACCGGAGCATTCAGGGGTAAGTTTCAAAATATATATGCCAACACTACCAAAGAAGATTTGTTGAATGGAAAGATGGGGCATTGGAGAAAGTGATAGAGATAGAGATTAATTCTACACTGGCAACGGTGTCACTTATGATTATGTCTGCAATGCGTTTAGTTCGGTCTGTAGGTTTGCTCTTGCCGTAAGTTCATACTTATCCGAAAATTCCTTCGTCTTGTAGATAGTGTTCAAGTTGAGAAAATGGGTGAGCACCTTTTTCCTTCCGGGATTATATACTAAGTCTGGGAAGATGGAATATTCACGCCTAATCTGTTTAGAATATAATGCATAAGTCCTGGAATCAGAACCAAGTATGGAAAGGTCAGCATCCGTAAATAAATTTGTTTCGCTGTCACCTGGCTCATGCTTTTTTGTTGATAGAATCAAGTGACTGCAAAAATCTGTCAACTTCTCAGGAAATGAAATGAGGTTGAGACTTTTTATAGCCGCCTCTGCACTTCGCTCTTCGTTGTTGCTCTTCAATGTGTTGTAAACGAAGTCATGATAGACTATGGCAAATATGATCGTGTCCCAATTGGAAAATTTATCCTGATGTATTTTTAGCTCCGTGAGTATTGAATTCAAGTGAGCGAGATTGTGATAATGCCTATCGGATCTGGAATAGCTCTTCTCTATTTCACTCCACATGCTCAGCTGTAGTCCACTATCGGATGTGTACTTTTTCAGGCTTTTTAAAAATTCTTGTTTAATCATTAGCCTGTTGACAATGACTTTCTGAAAATGGATGGCAGTCGAGTCACCCAAGGGAGTTTCACCCTTAGGTTCTCACGGACCCGTGCTTGAGAGTCTCCCCTCACACGGCTCTTCCTGTTTAATCACAAGGTACTGATCCATCACAAATCAGGCAACCTATGGACGTACCAATTTCCAGTGAGCGAATAAGTCCGGGCGATTCATGTACTGCTGCTTCAACC
>JANOUH010000511.1:0-8929 GCA_031416795.1 Cytophagales bacterium
TTAAATACTTCAAATGTTTTTCCTTGTGTGCGCATAGCTCCGAAGGCATTTCCATAAAGAGCAGCGCCCCTATAATTTTTAGGATCTGTTACCAGTCCATAAGATAAACCTCCCGCAAAGGAATCGCCACAGCCTGTGGTATCAACCACTTTATCTACCTTAATGGAAGGAACAAGTTCTTCTATTGTTTTGCCTCTCTTTTTAAAGTATGTAAGGCAACCACGTGAATCCAATGTGACATACACACACTTCACACCGAGCGAAAGGCAATGATCTGCAAACTCACGGATCGCTTCACGCTCTAATTCTTCAGACGAGAAATCTTCTGACTCATACTCTTTCTTAAACCACGAGGCATGGGCCTCCTCCAGGTTCATCTTCAATACATCAATAAAAGGCAGCCACTGATCTCGGTCGATCCAGAATTTACGCTGTCGCTCACCATTTACCAGACAAGCCGTAGTGGGGCCATGCGCATCGAAAATAATAGTGCCCTTACTTTTTTTCTTGAGGTACTTTAAAGTATCTAAAGAGATTTCATAATCGCTAATGGGAATAAATACAAATGCATCGCAGTCGAGCAGGTTAGTCATATCTGACGGAATGATAGGATCCATGAATCCAGTCTGACGTTCGAGGCGATTATTCTGATCGACAAACCGCAGACTTATAATATCGCCCTGATCGTTTGCTGAAGTGACATGCTGCAGGTTAATCCCTTTATATCCTTTGAACACTTCGGCAACATTGTCTTTATCAACATGGCGCACATGCGACACCGGAATGATTTCAAGATCACTGCCCGCCAATACAGACAAGGCAATGACTGGATGTGTTACGCAACCCCATTTCTGAATGAGGTCGCCCTGGTGCGTGACGATGTGGTCGCGCGGGATGGGCCCTACTACTGCTATTTTTTTCATAGTTATGCTACTAAAAATGCTGCTCCAAAAACTCCGGCACTGTCGCCCAACTTAGGTTTCAGCACAGGCGTGTCCAGCCGGTTGTTAAATACATATTTACCTAAAGATGCTACTCCTTCACTATAGATGATATCGATATTGCCCACGCCTCCACCAATGACAATGACATCAGGATCTAAAATATTCACCACTACACTCAATGCCAGACCAAAGAAATGATTTAATCTATCTATGGTTTGCTTTGCAAATGGATCAGTGCCCGCTTTATAAAGATCATACACTTCGCGCATGGTTTTTTGTTGGCCGCTAATAGATGCATAATATTTTTCCAATGCTGGTCCTGCCAATATTTTTTCTACACATCCACTCTTGCCACAATAACATGGGCCGCCTGATTCGTCTAAAAAGTTGTGACCCCACTCGCCTCCTATTCCCTGCAAGCCGTTGATTACTTTTCCATCAACTACCACACCTCCGCCTACACCTGTGCCCATGATCACTCCAAATACTACTTTGGCATTGGGATATTTTTCTTTGGCGATACCCATGCTGGCTTCAGCCAAAGCAAAACAGTTGGCATCGTTGGCCATGCGCACCTCCAAACCTAAAATTCGCTCGAGATCTGTCTTTAAAGGTTTACCATTAAGGTTGGTTGAGTTACAATTCTTTAGGAGTCCAAGACTCGGATCCATCGTGCCCGGTGTTGCAATGCCGATTTTTTGCGGACGGTAGCCCATGGCTGCCTCCATCTTATCCACCAACGCCTTGATTTGTCCTAAAGTATGATCATAGCCTTTATGAGCTTCGGTAGGCAACCGGTCGCGAAACAGCACCTCGGGATTGGATGCAGACTTCAGCACAGCGCCTTCTACTTTTGTTCCACCAAGGTCAATTCCCCAAATATTTTCGTCCATGAAATTTATACTGTTTTAAGTTGCACAACGATACACTGCTGCTTCCCAGGCGCGCACGTTATCAGCGCTTCCGGGATCCGAGTAATTGCCTATTAACCGTTCGGTAATCATAGCCCTCACAAGGTCGGGTAAGTTAGTAACCTGATCAGAAAAATTAAGAACAATCAGCAATTTTTCTTTGTCGCTTTCGCGAAAATAAAGAAATAGTGAATCAGGTGTTTCCTCGAACGGTTGATAACTTCCATAAGTGAGTATTGGATTAGCCTTGCGGAAAGCTGCCATCTGTCTGAAGTAGTTGAGTATAGAATAGCTGTCATCCTGCTCAGCCCCTACATTAATATCCGATGTATTTTCATTTACGCTCATCCAAGGCTCTCCCTGCGAAAATCCTCCATTCAGTTCCTTTCTCCATTGCATAGGCGTGCGGGCATTGTCGCGACCGGCATAATTGGCTGCCTTCAAAAAGTCTTCTTCTTTTATACCTTTCTTTTGGGCCTCGCGCCAGCCGTTCTGTGTTTCAATGTCTTTGGATTCGCTTATAGAAGAAAGATGTGTGTTGGTCATACCAATTTCATCGCCCTGAAAAATAAACGTAGTGCCGCGCATCGTAAGCAGTAGTGTGCACAGTAGCTTCGATGACTTCTCCCAATAGTCACGATCATTTCCCCATCGCGACACCATGCGTGGAAAATCGTGGTTGCCCAGAAACACACTGCCCCATCCTTTTTCCTTAAAGGCATCATCCCAGGTTTTAAATACCTGCTTAAAGTCCTTCATGTTCCATGGAATGGGATCAAATCTTCCACCTGCACCCTGATCCATAAACATATGACCAAAGTGGAAGATCATGTTTAGTCCATCTTTATCGTCAAGATAGTCTTTCGCATTTTGCGGAGTGATGCCGGGACCTTCGCCTACCGTCATCACTTGATAATGATCCCACACTTTTTCTTTCGACTCTTTAATAAATTCTTTTAGCCGTGGCCCATTGGCATAATACTTACGAATGGTTTCATTGAAGTCTGGCGTATCTGTATCCGGAAAATCAATTCGCTTTGAGATCGCTGAGATTACATCGAGGCGCAAACCATCTACACCTTTATCCAACCAAAATTTCATCAGCTTATTCAACTCTTCACGCAACATAGGATTTTCCCAATTCAAATCAGGTTGCTTGCGCGAAAAAAGATGGAGATAATATTCACCCGTTGCTTCATCCTGTTGCCAGGCACTTCCACCAAAGAAGGACGGCCAGTTGTTAGGTGGTCCTCCGCTCTTACCAGGCTTCCAGAAATAATAATCGCGATGTGGATTATCTTTTGAAGTTCTTGATTCCTGAAACCATGGATGCTCGTCAGAAGAATGATTGAGCACCAGATCCATGATTAACTTTAGCTTTCGCTGATGCAGGCCTTTAAGCAACTCATCAAAATCTTCCATTGTGCCAAACTCCGGCTGCACCGAATAGTAATCGCTGATGTCATAGCCTCCGTCATCATTTGGTGATTTGTAAATCGGGTTGAGCCATACAGCATCCACACCCAGGCTTTGTATGTAATCTAACTTTTCAATGATGCCGCGCAGATCACCAATGCCATCACCATCACTGTCTTTAAAACTGCGGGGATAAATCTGATATACGATGGCTTCTTTCCACCAGGTTCCTTTCATATGATTTGAATTCGCTATTGATGGAAATTTATAAAGTTATCTAAGAAACGTGAAACCGTTAAAATTGGAATTTCCCTAAAGGGATCTAAAACAAGAAGATCACCATCACCCGTAATCAATGCATTTGCTTTACTGCTGAAAATGAGCTCCAAGAATATATTATCTTTTGGGTCCCGACATGCATAAATCTTTTCAGTGATTGTTATTGCCTTCGTTAAAAGCAAAAAATTGGAGAGGAAATCTATTTTATCATTTGGATTTAGGTATTTCTGTAATCGTGGCTTTTCAAGAGTATGAACCAACTCTAGAAACGTCTCTTCACTTCGCACGATTTGTCCTATTTTTTGAGCTTCTTCAAACGCCTGTCTGCAAGGACCATCACCAAGTGCAGCACTAATCAATACACTTGTATCAAAGACGAATACCATTATTCATCCCTCAACAGTTCATCCAACGTATCTTTATCCAAACCCTTTTTCTTTGCATAGTCAGCCATATCATCCATCACCTGATTCATGGTCCTTTTCGGACGTGTTACAAATGCCTGAATAAGAAGGGACAGTGTTTTCTTTTCATTGTCAGGAAGCTGCTCAATCAGTTTCTCTGTTTCGGGAGATATCGGGAGGGTTATCATAAACAAATCATCTTATTAAATATACATACTTCTTTCTATAAATATATTCAAAAATTGAGCTTCAATGATCTGGTTAAGGCCTTAAATCTGCCGGCTTCACCTCAGTAATTCAAACTAGCTCTATATCAAAGAATAATCGTATTATTTACTTAGCTCTGGTAAATAACGTTCCGTATTCGAATGAAACGTTTTCCACGAATGCCAATACTCCTGATAAGATTGCACGGTAGTGAGCGTTTTTCCTTTCCATATTCCCTCAGTGCAACGTCCACTCCAATCCCAAACAGAACCTGAATTCAAATCAATCAATGTTTCATAATTTTCGCTGAAACCAAACTCTAGCGTATCACCCGCCACAATACGGCTCCATACGTGAAACGAGGCGCTATCATTTTCAAGAGCGATTAATAGTGGGAACTGCTCGATGTCATCGTTGATCACGCGCCTATTTTGCAAATCATTCCAATCATATGCCCTGGCGAATAACCCATAGGAAATACCGATCACCCACGATTTATCATTCCACGAAAGTGAATCTCTTCTCTCCAATCTGCCTTCCATTTTTCCTTCATCATATTTTTCCAATCCATCGTATTCCTTTTTAAACAAGCTATCGGGCTGCAGAATATACGAATCAAGATGACGTGTTAACCAGGCTTGCAAGGTCATTTGCTCAGAAGGAAGTTCTTCTAATTGCTTTCCCTTTAGTGGGCCGGTGATCGCTTCACCACTTACTTGTCGCCACCAACTTTTTGTGCGGCTGTCTTCAAACATCGCGTTGAAGTGATCCATGCCTACCAATCGGAAATTTTCTGATTGTCCATCAATCATTGGGCTATACACACGACCTGTGCGGCACACCGTGCAATACGTTACCATAATCGGTTCACCTCCTACCGTATCGCGTACCTGATGATGATACCCAATGATTTCAATCGGATAGGCTTTCGCCTGATCGTTGATATAAACACCTAACACCAAAGCGCGATCGGGAACTTTGTTGTCAGCAGCGCTTACGAGAATTTTATTTTCAGGTTGATAAAACATTTTATCTGCCAGCAGGCGGAAATTTGAATTATAAAAAACGAACAACCAAAAGACAAGTAGTGAAACAGCCGTCCATCGCCATGCAGGCTGACTGAATCGGATGATGTGATACGCAGGATATGCGATCAAAAGAATACCTGCTATGCGAAAAAGATTGATATTATTCTGCAAGAAGTAAGCGATGTCAATCACATTATCTTCCTGACTTCCTGTAAAAGGCATAATAAAATATACGCGAGCCACTTCTGCACAAACCAAAACAACTATACCCAACAGGAAAAGAAAAAATTTCATTCTATTCAAAAGTTATTTGTCTTATTAATCAAAAGTTCCATCTCAATCTTTTCCATTTCATAGGTTTTATCAGTCCAACTAAACCGGTGTTTGAATTCGAATAAAACAGGAATCAGTATCTCATCGAGCAACGGCCGGTTAAAATAAAGTAATCCTGTGCGTCTTACCAGAAAGTCAGACGGCTTAATCACCATCTCGTGCTCAAAACAAAATTGCAATTCAGCGCGGGATAGTGCCATTACTCCGGCATTATCCTTCATCTCTTCCAATAAGGATAAAATCGAACTGCATTGCCTACCGTAGTTACTGACGAGATAAGATGCCTGCTCTTCGGCACCAAACATGCGCAAACGAAATGCTGCAGCCGCGATATACTCTCTTACCTCTTTGTTATTTTTAAAGTCAGACCCTGTGAAGATGATTTTATCCGTCTTACATGAAATGAATTTCTCATTAAAATATTTCTTCATCACCCGGTCTACAATCCGCTCAGCCATCTTGCGATATCCGGTGAGCTTCCCTCCTGCAATAGAAATCAGTCCGCTAGGCGATTCAAAAATTTCATCTTTACGTGAAAGTTCAGAAGCCGATTTACCATCTTCATGAATCAATGGTCTCAAGCCAGCCCAACTCGATTCGATATCAGAAAGAGAAAGACTCACTTCAGGAAAGGTTTGGTTTACTGCTTTGATCAAATACTCCGCATCTTCCTTTGACGTGTATACTTCTTCAAGACTACCTTTATACGTTGTATCCGTAGTTCCTACATATGTTGTGCGGCCACGCGGAATAGCAAAGATCATCCTGCCATCCTCTACATCGAAATAGATCGCCTGCTTCACGGGTAGTTTTTCGTGTGCAACCACCAGGTGAACTCCCTTCGTCAAGTGAAGACGCTTACCTTGTTTTGATTTGTTAACATCACGCAGTGTATCGACCCATGGGCCTGCTGCATTGACCACCACCTTTGCTTTGATATCAAACTGCAGACCCGTTGTTTTGTCAATCGCTTTTATTCCACCAATGATTCCATCGTTATAAATGAAATCGAGCGCTTCACAATAATTGGTTACACGGGCTCCCTGTTTCACTGCTGTCTTCATGATTTCGATGGTGAGTCGCGCATCATCGGTGCGGTACTCCGCATAGATCGCTCCACCCTTTACATCTTGTGGATTGAGAAGAGGTTCTTGTTTTAACGTTTGATTGCGCGTGAGCATTCTTCGTTGATCCTCTGGCTTTACGCCTGCCAGAAAATCATACAACTTTAAACCAAAAGAAGTCAGTGTACTTCCAAAGCCGCGCTTCTCATATAACGGCAGTAACATCTTTTCTGGAATTACTAAATGCGGTGCTAGTTTATGAACAACGGCACGCTCGCTGCCTACCTCTTTTACCAAACCAAACTCTAACTGTTTCAAATAGCGCAAGCCTCCATGAATCAATTTGGTGGAGCGGCTGCTCGTGCCAAATGCAAAATCATTCTTCTCCACCAAGGCAGTTTTCAATCCACGCGAAGCCGCATCCAATGCAATGCCTGCACCCGTAATGCCTCCGCCAATGATCAGCAAATCGAACGAGTCTTGCTGAAGATACTTAATGTTGTTCTCTCTATTCACAAATCTTAATTATTCATAATTTGAAACAGCGGATTTCGAAGCAGAAATTAATTTTCAATCCAACCCATGGTTCGCTCCACTGCCCTCTGCCAGCCTTTATATAATCTACTTCTTGTTGCTTCATCCATCTGAGGAGTAAAACGTTTTTGAATCCTTCTATTGGTGTTGATGCTTTCTTTCTTCCACAATCCAATCTGAATTCCCGCCAGGTATGCTGCTCCTTGCGCTGTGGATTCAATCACTTCTGGTCGCTCAACTTCAGTTCCTAAAATGTCCGCCTGAAACTGCATGAGTATATTATTCGCGCACGCACCGCCATCCACTTTTAAACTGGCCAATGTTATTCCTGCATCTTCCTGCATGGCATTGAGAATATCTTTCGTTTGAAAGGCCAGCGACTCCAACGTAGCCTTGATGATGTGGTCTTTTCCGGTATCACGTGTTAACCCGAAAATGGCGCCACGTGCATACATGTCCCAATAGGGTGCGCCCAATCCCGCAAAGGCCGGCACTACATATACTTCATTGGAGCCAAGTGCTTTCGCAGCGAAATATTCTGAATCCTTTGATTGATCGATGATGTGCAAACTATCGCGAAGCCATTGTACTGCCGCACCGGCTATGAACACGCTTCCCTCTAATGCATACTCTACTTTTCCATCGAGGCCCCACGCAATAGTGGTGATCAATCCATTCTTGGATTGCTGAATAGTGGAACCCGTGTTCATCAACATGAAGCAGCCGGTGCCATAGGTGTTCTTTGCCATGCCCGGTTCGAAACATGCCTGGCCGAACAAGGCAGCTTGTTGATCACCGGCAACGCCCGCAATTGGAATGGCTGTTCCATTATAAATCCACGTTCCAAAATTCGATGCTGAGGGTTTAACTTCTGGCAATAAAGAAGCTGGCACTTGTAATTCTTTCAACAAAGTATCGTCCCACTTCAAGTCGCGAATGTTATACAACAACGTGCGTGACGCATTGGAATAATCCGTTACATGTGATTTTCCATTGGTAAGCTTCCAAATGAGCCATGTGTCGATGGTGCCAAAAGCCAGTTCACCACGCTCGGCTTGTTGTCTTGCACCGGCCACCTGATCCAAAATCCATTTTACTTTTGTGCCTGAAAAGTATGAGTCGATAACAAGTCCGGTATTCTTTCTGATGTAGTCAGCAAGACCTTTTGCTTTTAACTCTTCGCAAATACCAGCCGTGCGTTTGTCTTGCCATACGATTGCGTTATAAACAGGCTCACCGGTTTTTCTATCCCAGATCACTGTGGTCTCTCGTTGGTTTGTGATGCCAATGGCTACAATGGATTTTGCATCGATGTTATTATCCGCGATTACTTTATGAAGCACACCCGATTGTGAACTCCATATTTCTTCCGGATCATGTTCTACCCATCCTGATGCAGGAAAAATCTGGCGAAACTCTTGTTGAGCTATGCCTTTAATTTCTCCTTGCTCATTAAACAGAACAGCCCGAGAACTGGTTGTTCCCTGATCGAGTGCGATGATGTATTTTGATTGACTCATAATGGTTACCGATTTTCGGTTGCTGGATGCCGGCAACTGGTGACCGGCAACAGGCAACCCATCAAAAAATTAAAGTATACAAAAACGCTCCCATCACACCACCAGCTATTGGCCCTGCTACTGGTATCCATGCATAGCCCCAATCAGAAGAACCCTTTCCATGGATCGGTAAAAGAGCGTGTGCTATGCGTGGACTTAAGTCGCGGGCCGGGTTCATAGCAAAACCAGTAGTACCTCCTAAACTCAGACCAATCGAAACGATTAATAATCCAACTACTAAAGGTTTAAG
>JANOUH010000512.1:0-14171 GCA_031416795.1 Cytophagales bacterium
GTGAATAAAGTTTACCATGAAATAAAGCAAGACTTGCGTCATCGCAAAGTTACAACCGTGTTGGAAGGCAATACCGAACAACGGATTTTTAAAGACTGGTCCATGGGATTCAAGAAATTGGATGGGCAGCAGTTTGAAGAACTAAGTGGATACAAAGACCCGGAAGATTTTTTTAATACGGCACGCGTAACGGATGAAAGCCCCGCTGTTATGATTTTTCTAACGCTCTTCTACAAAAAGAATATAAACGATTACCCGGAGTCGGTATCGTTAAAATAAGCCCCGTTTATATCTTGCTCTAAGGACCCTTAAAGGCTTTTCAAAGTCATCGATTTAGTTGACATTGGTCATGTTAGCTTGTGGTTTCTACCCCTATTATTACTTAAATTTATTTGACTTTAAAACCACACAAAACTATGGAAGATCAAAAATATACATCGGGTCAACTTTATGCCCTGATCGCCCTGCGGTTGCTGGTAGGGTGGCATTTCCTGTATGAGGGAGTAGTAAAGCTTTATAATCCAACCTGGACAGCAAAAGGATATCTGTTAAGTGCAAGTATTTTAAAACCATTCTTTGGATGGCTGGCCAGTGGCACGATGTCTTCCGTGGTAGACGTTCTTAATATCGGTGCTTTGGTCATTGTTGGCGTTTCGTTGCTCATTGGTTTTAAAACCAGGTGGGCCAGCGTAATCGGTATGGGCTTGCTTGCTCTTTACTACCTCGCACACCCCGCTTTCCCGGGCTTGCCTCAAGGACCATCGGAAGGCAGCTATTGGATTGTGAACAAAAACCTGATCGAGATGGCAGCGCTATGGGTAATCATGCTGTTTCCAACTGCCTGGGCTTTTGGCCTGGAGAATCTCTTATCGAAAAAAACTGAAGTATCAAACTAACTGCGAATAGCCATGACAAACGATAATGAAAACTTTATGAAATGGTCGAGGAGGGATATGTTACGCGGTCTTGCCGGGATACCTATTCTTGGCTCTGTGTGGTTTGCTGGTGCCCGTGTTACGGGTAACGCAAAAAGAGAACGACAGATTTTGTTGGAAACATTAAATATCAAAGCATCCCCTCCGCCACCTACAGGCCCCATGTCGGGCAATCCGGTTAGGATTGGTATCATCGGTTTTGGAATTCGCGGTGAGCAACTTTGTCGTGCACTGGGCTACGCCACTACCGACTGGCTGAAAGACATGAAGGAATCTTCAGAAAAAAATCCAAACGATTCACGACTCAGGGATTTCCTCGCACAGGAAAATCTGAACATCAAGATCAATGCGGTGTGTGATATTTTCGATTACCGCGCTCAACGCGTAGTGGATTCTTTCACTTCTGATGATAATAAAGTGAAGAGATTTCTTACGTACAAAGAATTGATTCATAGCAAAGAAGTAGATGCTATCGTAATTGCAACGCCTGACCACTGGCATGCACCCATCGCATTGGAAGCTATTGCTGCCGGTGTGCACGTGTACATTGAAAAACCAATGACACACAATGTTTCAGAAACCTATACGCTTCGTGAAGCATTGCAAGCGAATCCAAAAGTAGTGTTTCAGCTAGGGCACCAGCACAGACAAACACAAAGTTTTTTAACAGCACAAGACATCATCGCCAAAAAAGTATTGGGTCACGTTTCTTTGATCACCACCAACACCAATCGCAATGATGATAATGGTGCATGGCAATATGATATTCATCCTGATGCTTCGCCTAAGACAATCGACTGGAACCAGTTTATTGGCAATGCACCGATGGAGGAGTTTAACCTGGAACATTTCTTCCGCTGGAGAAAATGGTGGGCATATGGATCGGGTTTGTCTGGCGATTTATTATCGCACGACTATGATCGTCTCAATTGCGTGTTGAAAATGGGTATCCCGGATTCCGTCATGACATCAGGAGGAATTTACACACACCGCGATGGCCGCAATGTGCCTGATGTGTTGCAAGTGAACATGGAGTATCAGGATTTCTCTACGGGAACAAGTCAGCCAGAAGGAAAAGAAAAAGGAATGACGTTTGTGTACAGCGCGACACTTGGCAATCAATTTGACCGTCCTACCTATTTGATGGGCCATGATGGCACGATGGAATTAGGTAATGCTGTCACGGTGTATGCCGATGCACGTTCCTCCAAGTATGCTGATCTGATTAAAGAGAAAAGGATCGATCCATCAGAACCTATTTATGTGTACGATCCATCCGTAAACCAAACCGATGCCGTTACTTCGGCTACTGCAAAATATTTTGCCAATAAAGGATTGCTGTATACCTATCGTGATGGCAAACGTGTTGACCCAACCTTCTTGCACATGCGTGAGTGGCTGAGTTGCATTCGCAATGGTGGCACGCCAAGTTGTGGTATCAAAGAAGGATTTGAAGAAGCGATCTCTTCTCATATGGCCGGCTTATCATACAAGATTGGGCGGAGAGTAAAGTGGGACCGCGAAGCAGGAAAAATTATAGCATTGCCAGGTGAAGATCTTGATGCTATCCTTACCGATACGAAACCTAAAGTTTAATCTTATCATGTATCGGTGATGTTTATTCAGACATCACCGATACATTTTTTCAATTTCAATTTTGTGTTTCTCGAGAAGCTTTGTCCTTCTTGGCTTAAATGATGTAGTGAGATCCTTGTTTTCTACGGTCCACTCTTCTTCGCTCAGAATAAATTTTTTGATTCGCTCAAAGCCCTGAAAAGTTTCATTGAGGCGATCCACTTCATCTTGAATTTTCTTAACCACTTTAATATTGTGTACCATGTAAGTGGGCGCAGTCCAATGAATGCCTTGCTCTTCGCACCACGCTTTCAGTAAAGAATAATTAGGAACGAGTACAGCTGAAACAAAAGGTTTGTTGAAACCCAGTATTAAGCATTGCATGATGAAAGGAGAAGTAGTGAAATAATTTTCCAGTACTTGCGGAGCCACATATTTTCCTGCAGAAGTTTTGAAAATATCTTTCTTTCGATCGGTGATAGTAAGAAATCTTTTGTTCACCATTTTGCCAACATCGCCTGTGCGAAACCATCCATCATCGGTAAACACTTCATGCGTTTGTTCAGGTCGGTTGAAATAACCTTGCATGATGTTGGGACCTTTCACTAAAATTTCACCTTCACCGTTTTCGTTCGGCTCATCAATTTTTATTTGCACACCAGGCACAGGTATCCCTACGGTTCCGAATTGATTGAGGCCAGGCTCAGTTCTGTTAACGGAAATAAATGGAGATGCTTCCGTCATGCCATATCCGGATAGCGTAAGAATTCCGGCAGCAGAAAATAATCTTCCGATGTCAGGGCGTAATGCAGCCGCACCTACGGCCATGAATTTTATTTTTCCGCCCAATGCTATACGGAATGTGTTTAAGACCAGCATGCGTGCAACAACTAATTTTATTCGATAGAGAATATCCTGCCGTTGCTTGTCTTTATATTTTTCACCGACCAGCATAGCCCACTTGATCACGTTTCGTTTCACTACATTTTTCTCCAGCAATTTTTCACTGAGTATGTCGTGCATCTTTTCCAATGTCTTGGGCACCGTGGTGCAGCATAAGGGTTTTACGGATTTGAAGTCCTTACCTAATTCATCGAGGCGCTGACTGAAATAAATCTGAGCGCCAAAGGCCATGTAGGTGAATGAGGCAGTGCGCTCAAAAATATGACTGAACGGAAGAAAGCTTAACACACGATTGCCTGAATTTAGGGGAAGAATGCTGAGCATCGACTTTACACTGCTCACCACATTGGCATGCGTAAGCATCACTCCCTTGGGTGTGCCCGATGTTCCTGATGTGTAAAGAATGGCGAGTAGGTCTTCGGGAAGTATTTGATTTTTTCTTTTTTCTAATTCTTCTTGTGGATGTTGAGTGGCTTCATTATTAATGAGCGATAAAAGATTTCCATCGGCATTTTGTTCTAAAAGATGCTTGCAGGAAGTAGACTTTTTTAACGGAATCAGTTTTTCATATAGAACACCATCCACAGCAATGCACATCTTCGCTTCGGTCTCATTCAGAATAAACATTACTTCTTCTATTGAAGCCGTGGGATGCACGGGCACCAGAATTAATCCCGCCTGCTGACAAGCAAAATCAACCATCAACCATTCAGGGCTACCCATCTTGGGCATTACGGCTATCCGATCTCCCTTTTGATACTTATTTTCAATCAGCCAGCAAGAAATATGATCGACTTGTTTAATTACCTCTTCGATTGAATAATTTTTCCAGTGATGCTTCTGCTTTCCATTCAATGCCTTGCTTTGCGGATACTTTTTCTGTTGGTATGAAAGAATATCAAACACGCGCGTGAAGTCAATGTGTTGATATTCTCTCATGATAACATTTTTAACACTTGGAATTTGCTTAGCGGCTTTTAAATCCAACGAATTTGATTGCTTAAACGAATATAATAAACCCGGTTACACTATGGGCGTAAGGGTCTCACGCTAACGGCTGATCGGTTACTTGAGTATCTTTTCGATTTTTTCAGGATCTTGTCTGCTGTCCCAGATGGTCAGAAGAATTATTGAGTCATCGACCTCTTCGTAAATTAGCAGATAATCTTATCGCGTTAGCCCATCATGCTTAATTTCTTGATAAAGTAAAGCCATCCTATAACCCCGAGGGGGTGATAGGATTATAGTTAGTTTGATCTTGCCTTCATAGAACCCCAAAGGGGTGACATTATGCTCGATCATGGTGTCAATCTGCCACAGCGATTTGAAATCTACTATAGATGTCAATCATACCAATCGAAAAGATAACGCTCTTCAAAAGGGATCTCAAATTTATTTAAGAATTCAAGATATTCTTCTTTAAAGGTTTTCTTCTTGTGATGTTCCTCCTGGTTTAAGATATAGTTATAAACATCGTTGATTTGTGAATGTGAGTAGGAGAATGCACCATAGCCTTCTTGCCAGGAAAATTTACCCTTAACCAGTTTCTTCTCATTTATGAAATTAGTTGAGTTGTTCTTTATATCACGAACTAAGTCAGATATCGTCATGGATGGTTTTAGCCCCACAAAGCAATGAATGTGATCAGCAACTCCATTGACGATAATGGATTTTTGTTCTTTTCCTTTAACAATACCTGCAATGTATTTGTGCAGGTCATCCCGCCACGGCTTGACGATAAAATTTTCCCGACCCTTCACCGCAAATACGACCTGAATGTAAATTTGTGAGAATGTTCCCGGCATGTTTAGTTACATTTAATATGTCACCCCTTTGGGGTTTGGGGTTAATTTACTTTAATGTTTTCTATAATCATGTCAGCCCTTCGGGCTTTTCCTAAGTTTTTTAACCAATTATTGGTTTAGTAATACTGTTGTTTGTAAAATCTTCAGTTAAAAATTGTCCGTTTTTAATCTGCTGTCTGGCTTCGCTTATGGCTTTCTTCTGGTCTTCATCAAGTTTGTAAATTTCAATGTCTTCCGTCTCTAGTTCCAGAAGTCTGTACGCCTCTTCAAGAATTCGTTCATCCTCGGTTTTTTGAATCTTATCAATTAGTCGCTTTCTCAATTCTATGGTCGACATGTGCTTAAATGTTTGTTACAAGTTAATAATTTTTGGTCAGTTTACCGTGTTGTTTGTCGGTAACTGGCTTGCCGCTAACCCTTCCGGGGCCACATATAAAATGTCGTAGAGCAATTCGAAAAATTCTGGGAACTCAGGCAAGTCGTTATGATGGGCGCCTTCAATGGGATGAAGTGTGATTTTATCAGGATACAGATTTTTTAATGCGGTGCTTTGATTGAAGGGAATCAAACGATCTCGTGTGCCATGAATAATATGCACAGGACAGTTGGTGGTTTTTAAATATAGATCGGTTCGTATATTATATCGCATCAGATAGTTGAGCGGCAGAAAAAACAAAAAGCGATGAGCGTTGTGATAGAAACTAAAATACGGTGAATCCAGAATCAGCATGCGCGGATTATTCCACGAAGCAACGCGTGCCGCAATGCCACTTCCCAATGATCTTCCGAAGACCACAATTTTATCTTCGGGATAACGATCTCGCAGCCATTTGTAGAGATACTGTGCATCGTCAAGTAATTTGGTTTGAGTGCGCTTTCCTCGGCTCTTCCCGAAGCCACGATAGTCCATCATAAAAAAATCATAGCCATTGCTCACAAAGTCTTTGGCAAACTTGCCCCATCCTTTAATGCTGCGTGAGTTTCCTTTCAAGTAATAGATCACACCGCGTGAGTTGGGAACCTTAAAATAAATGGCATTGATGTGCCCACCATCTTCCATTTCAAAATCCAGTTCTTCAAAAGGAAAAGGATACTGATATTTAAAATGAGCCGCCAAGATTTCCGGTCGAAAGAAAAACAGGTGCTGGAAGAAATAGAATACCAATGCAATAGTTGCATACAAGACGAGTAGGATGATGAGAATCGTAATGATCATTGTCTATTTAATAAGACTATATCCCAATCCTTCCAAGCAGTCAAGCCCTATCTGTTCTATCTTATTTTCGCTTAAAACAGCCATATTCCAGAATTTTAACAAGACACTCCATATAGAAGCACAGTGAATATTTATCAGTTACTGTTACCTCCATTTTCCTGCAGAGGCCACATTACCAGGACTTAAATCTCTAATAGGCTCTAATAATCTCTAATAGCCAAGTGCACCGTATCGCACTAGATTACACGGTATTACACCAATTGCTGGTGCACTATGTCTAATATTATTCTAATTAAATTATTATTTATTTAACACCCACTTGGACTTAGTATCATTTCCCTCATTCTTTATTCTTCCTTTTCTCCTCAGCTCAGCCAGCAGGTTGTTTATCTTCACCTTCTTTTGTTTTTCATTCATCCACTCTGGTAGTTTTGTCCAAAGAAGCTCGTCTACATCATTGCGTTCTACAAAGCCATGTTCTTTAATAGCCTTTTCTATAAGATCAAGATAATAGGCTTTATCAAAGGCTCGGTTCTTTGAGTACTCTGCCTTCTGCCCTGTTTTCTGTGCTACCCTCAACGAGATATAATAGTTCGGTTTTCTTCCCTCGATCAATTTCTCTTCGCGCAGGTGCTTCTCTTCGATTTCTGTAAGCTTCAGCTTTTTCTGCACTTTGTCAAGCACCATAATTTCATCCAGCGAAAGATCTTTGTTTTGTGCCAGGAGACGGGCATAGTCAATATCCAGCACCTTACCTGTTATGGTAACCTTAACCTTGCCTTCTGTTAAATCAAAATCAGGGAGTGGAAAAAAGCGTTCGCGCTGGTAGAGAAACATTTTACGGATTCCGCCACCGGCTGTGTCAACCATTTTCAAATTAAACATGGCTGAGGCTAAAAATTTATTTCGATATTGTTCTTCCGGTGAGTTCTCTTTTACCACTCTCTCCACGGAGCCAGGAATAAAACTTCCTAAGTTTGTGAAGATTAACTGATCGTCCATTTCCACCACATTTATTCTACC
Organism: Cytophagales bacterium; assembly: GCA_031416795.1. Taxonomy (GTDB): domain Bacteria; phylum Bacteroidota; class Bacteroidia; order Cytophagales; family Cyclobacteriaceae; genus ELB16-189. Next base: position 7,458 of record JANOUH010000512.1, read on the forward strand.
ACCTTTCGTATAGTCTTGATGGGCAATGCAGTTGTTCAATGCTTCACGAATCGTGTAGGGTTCGTATTGGTCTATCTCATCAGGGAATAACGTTCCTTCTTTAAGATAGCGGTATTTCAGATTCCTAATTCGCCCATAAATCTTATCTACTGCTAATAATAATGGACAACATTCGATGGAATAATCTTTATCGTTTCCTTTCGCATCTTTCAGCAACCATCTGACTTTTGCCTCAGCCGGATTAATAAAATGCTCTGACTCTTCCTTTCCCAACAACAAAATAGCCGTGCGGGTAATTTTGCCCTTAATTGTAATCTTAGCCTTATTCAGAAAAGTAATATCATCCCACTTATCCACTTCAGAAGCATTGGATGGAAACTTACTTTTAAAATTTTCACGGGCGACAGAAATTGCCTTTGCATCCAGGTCATCAAGAGCAGCATCAGGAACTACACCAACACTCCAATCATCAGATGCAGATTGGCTCCTTATCCTTTCGATCTCCTCAATATTCAATGGAGACAATTCTTCTCCATCGCGACCATAGTAATGACCATCGAATGCTACAGGAATTCCTTTAGGGGCAGCAGGTATTTGTAGCATCACCACACGCTTACCATCCTGATGATTCAATTCATGGATTTCAATAAACGTGATACGGTTTGTGGTCTTATCTGCAATCTCTCCTTTCAGGCTATCAAGATCTTTGCGCCTGTTTCTGAAAATTGAGCCCACCACATGGAAGTGCTTATTCTCGACACCAAATACAAGCCAGGCACAGGGCCTTCTCTTAAGATTTGCTTCATTGCTCAATGCAGAAAAGTATTTACCGAGTTTAGTAAAGTCATAGCCATTTTTAGCTTCCTTGAATTCCACCACTTCGGTTTCATCTGGAAGTTGCTGCAATTGGGATAGTATAACTAAAAGTTCTTCTTGTGTCATTTTACTTGTTAAACCATTGGCTGATCATTTTCCGGTTGCTTTTTCGATGGTGTTCCTGTCCTGAATTTATCCCGCTCGCTGTAACCAGGAATTTCCTGAAGGTCGTGCACGCTGCATTCAATTCCCTGATAGTCATAGCATGCATTCTCAAATTGTTCAAAGAGTGGCCGTATCTGTTCCTTCTTCATAGGTTGAACGACTCTAAAAAAGTAGTGAATTATTCTGAGAGTGGAAAACAGAGCTGTGCTCCATCATCAGTATATCTGCGCAGAGGGAATTTGTGGACTCACTCTCTTTCGAGGAGAACATTAATTCTATTCTGCCACTCGTCCTCAAACACTACTTGAAACTCAAAGTCGTGGTCCGGAAAATCTTCAGACAATTCCTTCCACGGTTTTTTCGCTCCCAACTCATTACACAATGCAAATACACTTTCTTTGTAACGAGTGTCGTCATTTGCTTTTAACTGTACTCCTTTAGTCTCTAATACAAATACAGTGTTGTAATCGGTCTTGTCTTTCGGATCTACATCGGCAGCAATGAAGTCAGGATATATTTTATTCTTTTTCCAGCCTTGTATGTGGTAATGTTGACGGGATATATTTCGATACCACCAAAGTAGTTTTCCCTGTTCGTCTAAATAAATGGCAACCCTCTTCTCGGTCTCATTATATTCTTCTTCGAAAGATTGCTCGAATAATGATCTTTGAATTGGCGAGTTGTCGGCCTGTACTAATTGTTTGTTCCCTTTAACTTTTATTCGGGAAGGTATTTGATGATGTCCTTTGCCTTCAAGCAGGAAGAAAAATAGTTTTTTGTTATCAATCAGTTTATGAAAAACATCTTCGGCTAACCGGTTTCTTTCCTTCTCTATTATCTTTTTGAGTTCCTCAATAATGAAAACGAAATTCGCCTCAACGATAGTCTTGTTTTCGTGCGTCTTATATTTTTTTCTCAGGATCGCCAGCGCATCATCTCCTTTTTTATAGGCAATCCACGGATTAGGAATCAGATCGCCTAATTGTCGCGCAAGGAATGTCTCGTCTATTTCCAATGTTCCTTTGCTTTTAACTACGCCTCTTTGTATCAGTTCATTCCAATTTTCTTCTGGATAACCGATTGTCAAATCTATTTCACCAACTCGCTGATCTGGATTAAGGGTTATGTTGCTGACTTCTGTAAGTTCAATTGCCTCCCAATCAATTTCGCTTAAGAGGTCAACGTCAAAGTTTACATCCCGCCATGATTCTTTTTCCTGTATTACAAATTTTGGCAGATAGATTTTACCTTCAAATTTTTTAAATCCCGGACGGTATTCAATATCTACTTCTTTAAACAGTCCATCATCAACCACTCCCTCATCAGTTACAATCCTTCCGGCTATATCACCAAGCCCTTCGCTTTCTAAACCTATTTTGATTTCGCGTACGAGCTTGCTGGCGTTTTGCTTGAATGTAAAGACATAACACTCATCCAGCATTCTAATTTGTGTCTTCTGTCCGAATGGCTGCCTCAAAATCCTTCCAACTAATTGTGTTATACCGGTTGCTGATGATGGATTAGTCAGTATGGTAAGAACATATGCAAAGGAAAAATCCCAGCCTTCTTGAAGAGCTTGTTTGGTAATGATAAACCGTATCGGGCAATCATTGGCAAACAAATCAATCCCTTCAATGTCATCTTTCTCACTACTTTTAATAGCTATCTGCTCCATTGGAACATTACATTTTTTGATCAGGAATTCTTTCGCGTCTTCGGCATGAATGAATTTACTATCTCGCTGATCTTTTCCGGTGCGCTCTACCTGAATTAAACATGATGGCCGGATATACTTTCCTGTGTTGGCTTCATACTCTCTGGCTATTTTCTCTAATTCAGCTAATTTTTCAAAACTACTTAGAAGTGTATCCTGCCACTTCGGTGTAGTTTTATTGATGAGGTGAATATCAAGTTTAATCATTTCCTCATCGTGCAATTCCCTTCCTGTAATTTTCACAAGATCGTTACTGTGAGGTGGCGGGGTTGCTGAGAGTTCAAGTATAAATGATGGATTGAAATTTCTAATGGTGTCTAATGCAGTTTCGCTATAAGCCTTATGACCTTCGTCAATAATTATAAAAGGTTTTAATAAGCGTAATGTATTGCCAAGCGAAGTCTTTATTTGTGTGCCGAAAACTTCACCGGGCATGGTAAAGCAATCGAGATTTGGAAAGAGCTTATATAATTCTTCGTGCCCTTTAAAGTTATCTTCAGGTGGAAAAAAGTCTGTGAAGCCTCCTGAATCGCGAAACATTCTTAAGGTTTCTTTATTTTGCCGACTAGCTGATGGCAACATAAGCATAAGCACAACCAGATGTTCTTCGACATCTAACCTGTTGAATAATTCTGCTTTCTCCTTAATTAATGTGCGACCTCCGCTCGAAATATCCAATATCTGCCGATAGGGATGCTCCCTGTTTCTTAGCGCAGTAATGGTTTGCCTGTAAATTTGAGTGGACGGAACAATCCAAATGATTAAACCTGTTTGACTTTCTAAATATGTTTTTTGAATCAGGTCTATTGAATGACAAGCCAATATTGTTTTTCCTCCGCCTGTTGGTACTTTTAAATAAATATCAGGGAGTGGCTCCCCAAGTCCGTTGGTTTTGGAATGGTAGATTGTCCGTCCGGTTGAATTTTCCCACGCCCGTTTTGGAAAATTATAGTCCTTCGCCATATCAGCATCAAACTGCAAAGCCTTTTCGTATTTGGCTTTATAGGTTGACAGCGAACTCAGATATTCTTTAAGTTCCTTTAATACTTTTTCCTGATAATGCTTTAGCTTCATTCTAATTAATGTAACAACATTTCTTTGATTTTTTTCCACTGCCACAAGAGCACGGTGCATTTCGATCAACCTTTTGAGAAGTTAAAGGCTGGGGAGGATTTAATAATCTTTCCACATCACGGATATCTTCATCTGAATCCGGTTCGATACCTACGATTACCTGCCAGCCTTTTTTATTACAGAAATTTAAAATTTCCACTGCCCTTTCTTCAGTTTGAACCTTGACAATTGCCGGTTTTTCTTTGCTTCCTGATTTACTCATTATTTCTATTTTTGCATTCGATAGATTTCGTAAGGCAGCTGGCAAAATTCTACCCTGAATTCTGAAAGTGTATTGTCATCCACATACTTTGCGGGGGCGAAGACAATGCGTTTCTTTCCCTTATGTTTCGGCAACTCTTTTAGCTTTTCCAATGTGAGTGCATTGGATTTTAACCATTCAAGTTCTTCAAACGGAAATGGATATTGATATTTAAAATGTGCCGCCAAAATTTCTGGACGAAAGAAAAACAGGTGTTGAAAGAAATAGAACACCAATGCAATAGTTGCATACAAGACTGCCAGGATGATGAGAATCGTGATTGCCATAGTTGAACGATTCTAAAAAAGTAGTGAATTATTCTGAGAGTGGAAAGAGGTTGGGGTTTATCACGGTTTACTTAAATATCAAAACCAGCAGAATTATTGAGATGCCTATATACTGTAGTTTTGTTAACCGCTCTCCCATAAAAAGAGCCGCAAAGGCCAATGATATTAAAGGTTGCACCAGACCGAAAATTGCAAAGTTTGAAACGGCTTGACCCGACATAGCCAGGTTGGAAAATAATACACCGCCAAATCCTAAGATTGCCAATGGAATAATCCATTTACTGTTTTTCAATAGCGCAGGTTTGTATGTAAAGATTTGAGTTAAACTTCCGGAAAACCAGATTATAAGGAAAGTGAGCGTTAAAACCGTGCACTCCATTATTAGGGAAAACCAAAGAACACCAACTTTCTCAAATGCGATAGGGAATAAGGGCCAGGTAGACCAAAATAATAAGGAAAGTATCGCATATAAAACACCTTTACTCAACTTCAATTTGAGAAAGGAAGAATCCAGATTTTCTAAAAACCAAATTGCTATAACAAACAAGACGATGCTAATTATCTGTTGTGAGGTTATTGTCTCGCTGTATAAAAAAACTGAAAATAAAATTGAGCCAATAATTCCGATGCACGTGATTATCATGGTAATGCCTGTGCGCGTGTGGCTTAATGACTTATTATAAAAGAAGAGACCCCAGTAGTTGATAGAGCAAATGCCTATGGTGATCGCTACATCTAAAAACTGAAGTTCACTAAATGGCTTGTAAAAATAATTCAGCGAATCAAACTGAAAATAAAGATTCAAAAGAATGAGAATCAGGAAAAAGAAAGAAGTCAGGAAAGTTCTCACTAAAATGAGAACAGGAACAGGAAGGGAGGCGAGAGGTGGTTTCCACAGACAGTTGGTTATGCCGAAGCAAATCATTGAGGCGAACTGAAAGAATAAAGCCATCTGGTTAATTGATAGAAGCTGAAAAATAGACAAAACCCGTATCGCTCACTAATCCATTGATCTGATTTAAAATTTTTGTCCGCTTCTTTTTTGCTTTATCGCTACATAGACTTAATTGCTGCTTTAAATAAAATAGACCGTAGAGTTTACATTCAGTAAAGACAAACGAACTCGTATTTATCTTTTTAAACAACTGCATTCCCTTATCATGATTACCAAGTTTCAGATTTGAAATGGCGATAATAGCCTGCGTCACTTCATAATATCCTAAATCGTAAGGCTTATTAATAAAATACTGATTCCATTTAGGGTTCTTCGCATAACGAAGCAGTTCAATGCATTCAGCGTAGCGGCCCGCAAAAAAAAGATACTCACTTAAGACCAAAAAATAATTGCAAAAGTCGAGCCTGTCCTCCTTTTCATAACATTGAGCGTATTCGTATCCTTTTTTTATCCAAAGCAAAGCTTCATCAGGATTGCCTACATGTTGGTTGTAAAGGATTTGAGTCCCTATATATCTTGCTATGGGTATGTCATGCATTTGATATGGTATAGGACACGTTATGGAATTGATAATGGAGTAATATTTTTTTAACTGACTTTCGTTCTTTGTCAGAAGAGAACCGAAAAACAAAAGACTATTCGCAAAAATTTGTGATTGCCGGTCCCTGGCCGCTTTATTCTGCAAGTAAATTCTTAAATGCTTTTGATAACCGTTTCCCAACCCATCTATGTACGGAAAGCACTCAAAGAAAAGTAACTGCCCTGAAGGCAATGTGGCCAATTGAGAAGGTAAGCTTCTATACAGCGCTTCATCCCTAATAATATGCTGAGCGGTATTTTTACAGGCTATGTAATAATCGGAGCTCGGCCACAATTTTGGCAGTGGTACTTTATAGAAATCAAGTACCATTTTCGAAAATAACTCTGTGTGAACTAATGGTATGTCACTGGTTTCTTTTTCCGAACAGAATTGACTCCAGTTTTGATACCCGCAATATTCACTTAACGCATCTAATGTAAATAATGAAGGCGATGTATTAGTTTTCACCAAGCCAAACAATCTTCGAAGTGTTTGAGAACTTATGTTCTGCGAAGTTTTACTCCGTATCTCTATGGACAACTGATTACAGTTGGCGGAAGTGGCGACCTTACAATGAAAGACATGCTCAGTCTCTTTTAACAAATATTTTAAATGATCAGTTGAAGTTTCCTTGCGCATTCGCCAGAACGAGATTTAAGCCAAAGTAGTCAGGAATGGGCAATTGAACAATATTGAACAAAATATCAAAGGGAAGGGAGGTTATTTTTGGAAGACAAGCACGGATCTTTTAACACTGGGACACTTACCAAAGACCGATTCTTACTTAAAGTAAATTATCTATTATGAGGAAACTCCTGTTGG
>JANOUH010000513.1:0-6202 GCA_031416795.1 Cytophagales bacterium
TTTCTCTAAACCGGAGAACTTATTAAGTATGGTGAAAGGACTTGAACTTATTGACCTGGAAAGAAAAGATGAGTGCTGCGGATTTGGCGGAACATTTTGTGTATTCGAAGAAGCCGTAAGTGTTAAGATGGGGCAAGACCGCGTGGCTGATCACACGATACATGGTGCAGAATATATCACCGGTGTCGACATGAGTTGCCTGATGCACCTGGATGGAATCTTACGCAGGCAGAAAAGCAATGTGAAGGTGATTCATATTGCTGAAATACTAAATTCAGTTACGAATTAAGAATGACAAAGTACGAATAGCAACATGAGTACTAAAAACAAAGTACATTCGGAGTTAGCCGATAAATTCAACCGCGATGTGGAGCGGGTGAACTGGCATGATAAAACACTTTGGTTCGTCCGGGAGAAACGTGATAAAGCAGCTCATCAGATTGTCGAGTGGGAACAACTGCGTGAAGCTGCCTCGCAGATTAAAAATAATGTACTCAGTAACCTTCATGACTACCTGGTTGAATTTGAGCAGAACGCAGTTCGTAATGGCATTCATGTTCATTGGGCTTCGAATGCACAAGAACATAATGAGATCGTTCATTCCATTATTAAAAAGCACAACGTTGCGCACCTGGTAAAAAGCAAGTCGATGCTCACGGAAGAGTGTGGACTGAATGAATATCTTCATCAACAAGGTGTTGAAGTGGTAGACACCGATCTGGGTGAACGCATCGTGCAGCTCGCCAACGAACCACCCAGCCATATTGTGTTGCCATGCATTCATTGGAAGAAAGAAGAAATTGGAGAACTGTTTCATCAACATCTGGGCACACCCAAAGGCAATGCCGATCCGCAGTTTCTTACCGCAGCCGCGAGAGCACATTTGCGCGAGCATTTTTTAACCAGTCGTGTGGCACTGACAGGCGTAAACTTCGGCCTTGCGGAAACCGGTGAATTCATTGTATGTACCAACGAAGGTAATGCCGACCTCGGTGTGCAATTAGCTGATGTGCACATTGCCTGCATGTGCATTGAAAAAATTATTCCCAGGCGAAAACATCTCAGTGTTTTTCTAAGACTTCTTGCCAGAAGTGCAACAGGACAACCCATCACCACGTACTCCAGTCATTTTCAAAAACCACGCGAAGGACAGGAAATGCACATTGTACTTGTGGACAATGGTCGCAGTGAACGATTGGCCAGTGACGATTTCAGAAATGCCTTAAAGTGCATTCGATGTGGAGCATGTTTTAATACCTGTCCGGTGTACAGGCGCAGTGGCGGACATAGTTATCATACCGCGGTGGCTGGTCCGATCGGTTCTATCCTGGCGCCCGGCTTCGACATGAAGAAAAATGCAGACCTTCCGTTTGCTTCTACGCTATGTGGATCATGCACGAATGTGTGCCCGGTGAAAATTGATATTCATGATCAACTTTATAAATGGCGACAAGTGTTGGTGAAGAATGGACACACGACTGCTTCAAAAAAAGTGGGAATGAATGTGTTAAGTCAGATACTATCTCATCCGTTGATCTATAAATTTTCCGGATCCGTTGGCCGATGGGTAATGCGCACACTGCCATTCATGGTGAACAATAAATTAAACCCGTGGTATAAGCAACGCGAAATGCCTAAGGCTTCGTCAACATCATTCCGTTCATGGTACCAGAATCAACGAAAGGCATGAGCAGCAGAGATAAGATATTAGCAGCACTCAAAAAAAATCAACCAGCACCTGTTGAGTTGCCGGTGTTGAATTTTGCTGGCGATTCATCCTGTGATCTGAAAGAACAATTTATCAAAACGCTTACTGGCATTGGCGGACTAGCGATCGAAGTAAACGATTGGAATGATATTGTTGAGCACATCAAATCAAAATTTCCTAAACCAGATCGAATCGTAAATAGAGTTGCTGATCTAAATTTTGAATCTGATGGCTTGGCCTGTAGTTCAGAAATTTCAAACAAGCCTGACCAACAAGCAGGTCAGAAATCAGATCCCCATGATTTCAGTAATGTAACCGTAGCCATCATGAAGGGCGAATTTGGAGTTGCCGAAAATGGCGCCATTTGGCTAACCGATAAAGATATGGGAGATCAGGCTTTGCCTTACATCTGCGAGCATCTTGTGTTGATCATCAATAAGAACTCCATCGTGCCCACGCTGCATGAAGCGTATGAAAAAATTGGATCATCCACCTATCACCTGGGAACATTCCTGGCTGGTCCTTCGAAGACTGCAGACATTGAACAATCCTTAGTGCTTGGCGCACATGGATCAAAAAGCTTGATTGTTTTTTTGATTGGATAACTAATTGATGACTAACAATAGTTTCTGCTACTGATTTGACTTACCCGGAGTAGGCACAGCAAACTCTTTCAATTCAGCACCACCATCAGCAACCCTGCCGTAAGAAATGTTTTCATTTTGCTTACCAAATTTGACCCTATCTATTTTGCGGCCGTCTTCATGAGTGAGTCCGATGTACTCACCGTTTTGATTGAGTTTGAATTTAAGATGCAAAACTCCCTGATCTCGTTCTCCATCGGCCCATAATAGTAAAAATCCACGAGGTGGGATTGTCGTAAGTGTAGGGTCAGTTTTTGGAATCTGATACCCTAGTGGTTCATCTTTATCCTGCGAAAAATACATGCCACCGATATCGATTGGTGTTGTTCCAGGATTATATATTTCGATCCAATCGTCAAACTCATCCTTGTCTCCATCCTTATCGGGACAGCAGGATGTGTTATTGGCCATAAACTCATTAATGTAAATGGTAGGAACATCTTCTTTTAAAAGGAAAAAAGCTCCTGCGGCCACCAAAATTACCGTGAGTGCAATAAGCCCGAAAGCATTTAAGGATCTGGTCATGTACTTCTTTGGGAAAACATCGCAAATATAGCTGTTTCCGCCACACTTTCCTTGAGTAAATCAAGACCTTGTATCCTGCGGAACTAAACGGCAATGGGAGCCTTTATGGAAGGATGAGCCAGGTAATTCACAATCTCAAAATCCTCAAACTCATAGTCAAATAAACTGGAAGGCCTCCTCTTAATCACTAATTGCGGCAGCGGAAATGGCGCACGTGAAAGCTGCAACTTAGCCTGATCCAGGTGATTAGAGTATAAATGAACATCACCACCCGTCCACACAAAATCACCGGGCTTCAGGTCGCACTGCTGGGCAACCATATAAGTAAGCAGCGCATAGCTGGCGATGTTAAACGGAACTCCTAAAAAGTAATCAGCACTGCGTTGATAAAGCTGGCAGGAAAGTTTTCCATCGGCTACATAAAACTGAAACAGGGCGTGGCAAGGTGGCAAGGCCATTTTATCTACCTCTGCGGGATTCCATGCCGATACAATATGCCTGCGTGAATCCGGTTTGGTTTTTATCTGATTAAGCACTTGCGAAATCTGATCGATATGACGGCCATCCGGTGCGGGCCAGCTGCGCCACTGACTTCCATATACGGGACCAAGATCTCCGTTTTCATCAGCCCACTCATCCCAGATGGAAACACCATGATCTTTAAGATATTTGATGTTGGTATCACCACGTAAAAACCAGAGCAACTCGTAAATGATGGAGCGAAGGTGAAGTTTTTTGGTTGTGACCAGCGGAAATCCTTCTGCGAGATCAAAACGAATCTGTCGCCCAAAAACAGAAAGCGTGCCTGTGCCGGTGCGGTCTGTTTTTGCGGTTCCGCTGACAAGAATTTCATTCAAAAGATCGAGGTATTGACGCATAAAAAAACTTTCGTGCAATTACGGGCTTCATCTATATAAAAAAAAATATAGATCCGCAGACCTTCACCAAAATTCTAAAGATAAAATGCCTTAAAACAAAAAAGGCCCCCGCCCGAAGACGAAAGGCCTTTTACTAAACCCCTGTAACCTACATATTACCCTTAACCTCTATTTCCTTTGATACACCATTGATGGTAATGGTAATCAACTTATCACACGTTCCACTTCCGTAATCGATGGTGATTACTTTCCCATCAACCGTTAACACTTTGGTTCCTTCTATGGCAATGCCTGATGCACACGCTCTCTTGTAAACCAATGGTTTTGTTATTTCCATCTGGTATGTCTTTCCATCGCGGTTAGTACCAGCGGCTGTTCCAGTAACAATCCACTCATCCTTAGCCAGGTTCCACTCACGGGTACGGTTCACTTCGCGTGTTGCTGTAGTACCGTCAGGCCAGGTAGCTTTGCCTCCCTGAACGGTGACGTTGAATTTAGGATTAGTCTCAAGACTTCCTGACGTATTGGTCACCGTGCGCACACCTTCGATGGCAATATCGTTGATTGAATAGCCCTGAAGTGTGGTGATGATTTGTGAGTTCGGCATAAAACGTCTGCCTTTAAATTCCACTTTGATAATTCCTTTGCGCACATTATTACGCGCATCCTTGCATCCCGTAGTTCCAAAATTGATGGTGATGTAACCATGTGGATTGGCGAGCGAGTTATCCGCAGCAAATTCAAATGTAACAGTAGCACACGTGAAACGTGGATCACTTGGCTTCTTGCCTTCCCTGCCTGATGCCGATTCACGTGAACCTGTTGACGTAGACGCATCTACGGAAACCGCCAGTGTTGACATATCATCTACATCTTCGAAGTAGCTTTCTGTCACCGCCTCATTCTCTACATTGTTAGAGTCATTCGTTGATAAGGCGATCTGGTTATTATCTGTGCAAGACGATAAAAAACTCAGCGCCATTACAGCAACTCCTAAAATGCTTTTTTCCAATACGTTCTTCATAGTTTTCATGGAAGTGTTTTTGTTTAAATCGGCTCTTAGAGTATGAATCCTGCCAAAGGTTTAATCGTAACTTAAGAATTTTAACAATTTCAGTTCCTTCTGCCTTTGAATGGAGGGTATAAGGGAATAACTTACCGGTAAATCGCTTCTTTATCACGAAATGAAGATTTTAGTAACTGCCTTTCTCATTAGCCTTAGTTGGATTAACTGCCATGCTCAGACTCCTTTAAAAATAGCCAAGTTAAAATATCAGGGTGGTGGCGATTGGTATGCCAATAAAACGGCATTGCCTAACCTGATCGCATTTTGTAATAAGGAATTAGGAATGAACATGGCTGCAGAAGAAGATGTAGCCGAAGTGGGGAGCCCTAATCTGTATGATTATCCTTATCTCTATATGACAGGCCATGGCAATGTGGTCTTTTCCATGAACGAAGCACAGAACCTGCGCAACTACCTGATCGGTGGTGGTTTTTTACATGTTGATGATAATTATGGTATGGATAAGTTTGTGCGTATTGAATTGAAGAAGGTGTTTCCTGAACTTGAATTGATAGAAGTACCATTCACCCATCCGATCTATCATCAGAAATTTGAATTCCCAAATGGCTTACCCAAAGTTCATGAACACGATGGAAAACCTGCTCAGGGTTTTGGATTATTCTATGAAGGAAGACTGATCGTGTTTTACTCGTATGAATGCGATCTTGGCAATGGCTGGGAAGACAGACGGATTCATAATGATCCCGAAGAAAAACGACAGCAAGCCTTGAGAATGGGCGCCAATATTCTCTCTTATTGCTTCACGAGTTATTAATTCGATACAAGGATTAAAGCCTGAGAGCCAATGGTGATTTTTTTACCACAGAGGCCACGCGAGGGATACGATACTTAATTTCTCTGTGTGTTTTTTCTCCGCAATTCTCTGTGGTTCATTTTTGCTTTGCAACGCCATAACTTAATGGCTCTGGCCTTGAAGAGGTTGAAACAACTTCCCTCTATTCCGCCAAAATAAGCTTAAATAAAGCCTTTTAAATATTATCCGTCAAAAGGTTTGCGCTATATAACTAATTATTTAGTTTTGAAACGTAATCAATAGTTAACCGCACCGAAATGAAAGAACTTACCAAAGCCGAAGATCAGATTATGCACATTTTATGGACGCTGGAGAAGGCATTTGTAAAAGATATTGTTGAACAAATGCCTGAACCGAAGCCTGCCTACAACACCGTGTCTACCATTGTGAGAATCTTAGAGAAGAAGGGGTTTATCGGATACAAAGCATATGGCAAAACGCATGAATACTTTCCCTTGATACCGAAAGAGAAGTACACGCGCTTCTACCTTAATAATATGGTGAAAGGATATTTCAACGGATCGGTTCAAAACCTGGTGTCCTTCTTTGCGAAGGAAAATAATATGG
>JANOUH010000514.1:0-16476 GCA_031416795.1 Cytophagales bacterium
AAGCAGGATAATACTCCATGTCCTTATATTGCTTACGCGGAGGATTATGCTGAAGCACCACGGCATTCGCATCGCCTGAAATAATCCACTCAGAGCCCGCAGGACCGCTGGGGTTTCTTAACGAAGACTGGCCTTCAATAAAAATAATATCCGGTTTTGCTTCTTCCCAGCACTGCACAATAGCGTGCTCCATCTCACCAGAGATAAAATCATTGAGTGTGCTATCGAACACAAACCCATATTTTGCGCCTTGCATCCAGCCGGTCTGACCCGTATAAATCATTTCAGCCCGATAGCCGGCTTTCTTCATCGCCTCTGTAAGGAATCGTGTTGTGGTTCTTTTGCCCAACGCGCAGTCGGTGCCCAATACCGCAATTTTTGGACAATGTACATTCTTGATTTTCCCAGACCAGAAATGAAGGTCTTTGAGCTTCTTAGGCTTGCGCACATCGATGATATCCAAACCACGTGATCTAGCAAAATCAGCCAGTTCCGGAATTTCAGAAATGTATTCATGTAATCCGTTCACCAGGCCATATCCATGGATAAGAGCATCTTTAAGAATCGCCCGCAGTGAATCAGGGATCAGACCACCTTTGGTGGCAACCCCAATGATGCAATATTTAGCCTGCTCCTTGGAGGTTTTCGAAAATTCTTCGATGGTTGTATAGACCGGGATTTCCCGGTTTCTTCCGTCCAACACTTCACCCGCATCTTTTCCGGGATGTTTGGGATCGATGACCCCAATAATATTGAACCGATCAGAACCACGAATTAGTCCGTGGGCTGTTTTGCCGCTGTTTGAGTCCAGATAGCCGGCAGTGATTACAATTGCGTTGCTCTTTTGCATAGATTAAATCAGAAAGGCGAAAATTTCGGGTATTAATTATTAATTACAAAAGACTTTGTACTAACACACCAATAAAATTGATGGAGTATATTCCATTAGTAATGAAATATGACACTCGTACTTTGGTTTAAATCCTGACCTATTCAACTTGATTGGATTGCTTCTTAAGCAGGGTCTCAATCAAAATAATGTAATTTTGCCATGGACTTGATGAAGATTAAATCCCCAACAAACGCTATAAACTCATGAAACTCTTACTCGCTTCCGCGATTGTCTTTTGCTATAGCCACGTGTCTTCGGGCCAGGCTTTAATAGGTAGCTGGCAACTCATCGATGAGAAAACATGCTTCCAAAGCGAAATGAAAGAGAGCGATACAGAACTTGAACTTAAAGATGGTATGGGGGCATCGCGTCATTCCGTTGCCCGGATAATTACGTTCAGCAAAAAAGGAGCTTATGAAGAGGGGATTTTTTCGCAAGGAAAAAAGAAGGGAAGTGATATAAAAAAATTCGACTACCGCATAACCGGGCAAGAACTTCAACTGCTCGATAAAAAATCAGGAATGGTAACGCAGCATTTTATTATTGAAGAACTGTCTGTCTCTACCTTGCGTTTTCACAACGCTTTAAAAGATTGCGAGGTTAAAACTTTTACCCGCTTAGAATAATATGATTGAAACGGTTCTTGCCAAAAGGGATATTCGTAAACTCAAACTGGAGGAGTTAAAGGAGTTCTTTGTGCTCCAGGGAGAAAAGGCATTTCGTGCCCAACAAGTATATGAATGGCTATGGATGAAGTCTGCCAAAAGCTTTGATCAGATGACCAATATCTCGCTCGACACGCGTGAGATGCTGAGTCAACACTTTGTGATCAACCATATTAAGGTTGACAAGATGCAGCGAAGCTCTGACGGCACTATTAAAAATGCAGTTATCCTTCACGATGGTCTGATTGTAGAATCCGTCCTGATCCCAGCTGAAAAAAGAATTACGGCATGCGTCTCATCACAAGTAGGCTGTAGTTTGGCCTGCAAGTTTTGCGCAACCGCCCGATTGAAACGTCAGCGCAACCTGAGTGTAGATGAAATTTATGATCAGGTGGTGGCCATTAAAGAACAAGCTGAATTATTTTATGGAAGGCCCCTGACTAACATTGTGTTCATGGGGATGGGCGAGCCTCTTCTTAATTATGCCAACGTGCTTGGTGCGATTGAAATGATTACGGCTCAAAAAGGACTGAACATGGCATCAAGGCGCATTACGGTTTCCACGGTGGGCGTTGCGAAAATGATTAAGAAAATGGCAGATGATGCGGTGAAATTTAATCTGGCAGTCTCGCTTCACTCGGCTCTCAATGAAACGCGTTCATCGATCATGCCCATTAACGACACGAATCCGCTTGAGGAATTGGCAGACGCGCTTCGCTACTGGTATCAAAAAACAAAAAGTAAGGTGACCTATGAGTATGTGGTGTGGAAAGGAATTAACGATACGGAAGAACACGCCAGAGCCTTATTAAAATTTGCTAAAGTGGTGCCTTCCAAAGTTAACCTGATCGAATACAATCCTATTGATGACGGAGAGTTTCAACAAGCATCAGATGAAGTGTTGAACATGTACATGGATATTCTGGAGAAAAACGGTATCACCACACGCATTCGCAAAAGCAGAGGCAAAGACATTGATGCTGCCTGCGGCCAATTAGCCAACAAATCTTAATTACAATTTATCTTCAATCATGGAAGAACATTTTCAGAGTTCGGAAAAAGTAAGAGACTTTGTTATCGGCATGAGTGATGGACTTACGGTGCCATTTGCTTTGGCTGCCGGCCTCAGCGGAGCAGTGGATCAAATAGAAATTGTAATCACTGCCGGCCTGGCAGAAATTGCAGCGGGTTCCATTGCCATGGGATTGGGCGGCTATCTGGCAGGCCGTACAGAAATTGAACATTATGATTCGGAAGAGCGGAGGGAATATGATGAGGTTGAGTATAAACACGAAGTTGAAATACAAGAGACCAAAGAAATTTTTGCAGAGTATGGCGTGAGTGATGAATTGCAGGAACAAATAGCCCGTGAGATGGCAAAAAATCCAAAGAAGTGGGTCGACTTCATGATGCGTTTTGAACTGGGCCTCGAACGCCCTGATAAAAACCGGGCACAGCAAAGTGCTTTCATTATCGGCAGCTCTTATATAATAGGTGGATTGATACCGCTCAGCGCATATTTTTTTACTGATTCTACCGAAACAGGATTAATTTATTCGACCATTATCACCGTTATCTGTCTGGTTGTATTTGGATTGGTGAAAAGTAAGCTTACTGGTCAGCCTCTTTTGAAAGGAGCTATGAGAGTAACGCTGATTGGTGTTGCTGCTGCTGCCGCTGCTTTTGGAATTGCTAAGTTGATTGTTTAAAGATGTCCTACACCTTAGAGGTGTAGGACATCTTTATTTCTTACTCGCATTGAAAAGTTTCTCCTTCTCTTCTTTAGAAAGACTTTCGTAACCACGATCTGATATCTTATCAAGAATCGCATCAATTTCATCTTGCGATGCTTTAGTAGGCCCTGAGCCGGCTTTTGAAGATTTCACTTTTGGCTCTGCACTGCGATAGGTGACTTTAACTTTAGACCGGGTTGTAAATAATCCCCGTATCCAATCCAATGTTAAGGTGATCCAACCGCCCCAATTTACCCCTACTTGCAACTGCTTGATGTAAACAAAGCCAATCAATGCTCCGCCTAAGTGAGCAATGTTACCTCCTGCGTTTGTGCTGGTCGTGCCAATAAAAGAGAGAACGATGAAAAATAAGGCAATGTATTTTATTCTTACAGCGCCTAAAAAAAGTAAGAAGAAAGTGTAATCTGGTAATAATGTAGCCGCTGCAACCATCACTGCATACACCCCGGCTGAAGCACCAACCATTCCCGGGAAACCGGATTGATCTACAAAATATGGAATGGTATTAAACATCAATAGATAAATAAGAGCCCCTGCCAGCACTCCAAGTATGTAGATGGCAACTAATTTATCACTTCCTAGGTATTCAATGAATAGCTTTCCAAACCAATAGAGTGAAAGCATATTGAATAGAATGTGAAAAATGTCCTTTAAACTATGAGCAAAACCATAAGAAATAATGGTCCATGGTCTGGAAATAAATTCCCCGAACTTAGGGGGAATGGAAAATTGATTTTGAATTAAGTTGAAAATGCTATCAAAACCACCAATGGTGGAAAACACATAAAGCACTGCCAAAAATAAAAACACCACCACGTTGATGATAATCAACTGCACGTGGCCATTGTTGGGGCGTTGAAATGCGTTTTTAAATTCTTCTAACACGATATTACGCTATCTAGTATATTTTTCAAGTTAACAGAAATCCACCACAAAAGTTACCAACCCCGGTCTTTACCCTGGCTTCTCCAAATAGAGATAATGATGAAGGCTACCAAAGCTCCACCAAAGTGCGCAAGGTGAGCAACCGTACCACTTCTATCCAGTGCATAGGTGATGAAACCCATAATAAATACCATGTATTTGGCTTTGATGGGAATCGGTGGAAAAAGTAGCATGATTTCCAGATTTGGAAACACCATGCCAAAGGCCATTAATATTCCATACAATGCACCTGATGCACCAAGCATAATGCCTCCTGCGCTTGTACCCAGGAAAAGATTTACCAACGCATACACAACTCCTGCACCAATACCTGTTGCGAGATAAAATGTCAGAAATTTTTTATCTCCCCAGTGACTTTCAAGAACAGGAGCAAAAGAAGCCAGTGCCAGCATATTAAAAAAGATGTGACCGAACCCACCATGCGCAAACATGTAGGTGAAAAACTGGTAAGGCTTGAAGTTGGGTGAGTGAACACTCCAAAGTGATAGGTACTCGGTCAGATACAAATTGCTAAGTAAATTCTGGGCAAGGAAAACAACCACATTGATGATGATCAGATTCCTGACCAGGGGAGTAAGTCTAAACATGCGATCAATTTAACGGGTAAAGTAACTTTCTATCTTAGACGTTTCAAAAGTAAAAAATGTTGGGCGGCCGTCGGGGGAAAAATTTGGTTTCGAGCAGGCAAAGAGACCTTCAACAATAGATTCGATCTCTTCAGTAGCTAATTTTTGACCAGATTTCACTGAAGTTCTTCTTGCCAAAGCCATCGCCAGATTGTCGCGAAGGGGCAACTCCAATTCCGATTGATTTTTCTTAAACTGTTCTATCAGGCCTTCAAATAACTCTTTTTCGTTGGAGCCGCAGCCCACAGGCACGCCCGAAACAAGAAGCGCGCTTTTCCCAAATACTTCAAAACGGAAGCCTAAAGAAACCAACTCATTCTCAATTTCCATCACCAGTGCAAAATCCGCTGGACTAAAAGAAATAGTTTGTGGAAATAAGCTCTGCTGGCTATTGCCTGTACCTCCTCTCAATCTGGCCACATACTTCTCGAAGAGAACCCGCTCGTGCGCCCCCTGCTGATCAATAATCATCAATCCCGATTTGGCAGCACGAACGATATATTTGTTTTGAAATTGGAAAACACCACCCGTTTCTTGCTTTTCTTCAGCTTCTTCTTGTTTGTTGAGCGAACTTTCAAACCGAAGCGTGTTCGTTGGCTCCGTTTTTTGAAAAAGTTTGGATTCAGGAGGAGCGCCATCGAATAATTTCTCCCAGTTCTGAAGATTAGAACGATTTAATGAAGAACCAAACTGCTCATTGAAATATTGTTCGTTGCTAATATTCTGGCTGAGCTTGTTCACCATATTAATGTCTGAATGAAAATCAATGGCTGGTGCCAGGTTATGAGTACCCAGCGCGAGTTTCACTGAAGCTCTCACTACGGCATATACTGCACGTTCATCGTCAAACTTAATTTCTGTTTTGGTCGGATGCACATTTACGTCAATGTGCTTCGGATCAATATCAATAAAAAGCACATAAAACGGGAAACTGTTTTCAACCAGCAGACCTTCAAAGGCAGTAGTCACTGCATGGTTGAGATAATTACTTTTAATGTATCGCTGATTTACAAAAATGAATTGTTCACCACGGGTTTTGCGTGCCGACTCTGGTCTGCCGATATAACCAGTCACTTTCACCAAAGCTGTTTCTTCCTGGCAAGCGGCCAGTTGGCCTTGAAATGATTTTCCGAAAAGGGCTACAATGCGCTGACTTAATTTTGATGGCGCTAAGTCATAGATCAAATCATCGCTATGATAAAGTGCAAAGGCAACCTCTGGATGAGACAGGGCAAGACGTTGAAACTCTTCGATGATGTGCCGCATCTCCACCGGATTTGCTTTCAAAAAATTTCTCCTTGCGGGAATATTGAAAAACAAATTTTTCACGCTGATGCTGGTGCCTTTTTCGCAAGCAACGGGCCCTTGACTCTTTATTTCGGAAGCCTCCACCAAAATTTGAGTACCTAAATCCTGATCGGCTTGTCGGGTCTTCAATTCAAACTGTGAAATTGCAGCGATGGAAGCCAACGCCTCACCACGAAAACCCATGGTGCGCAATCGGAAAAGATCATCGGCTGTACGAATTTTAGATGTTGCGTGGCGCTCAAGACTCATTCTGGCATCTGTTTCACTCATGCCCATGCCATTGTCAATTACTTGAATGAGAGACTTTCCAGCCTCCTTTACAATTAATTTGACCGAAGTCGCCCCGGCATCCAGCGAGTTTTCCATTAACTCTTTTACTGCCGATGCAGGACGTTGAACTACCTCACCTGCAGCAATCTGGTTGGCAATCGAATCAGGAAGTAGATGAATTATATCGGGCATGAAGAATTTAGTGTACCGGTTATTTGCTCTTGAATTTCAGATAAAGGTAAAACGGCACAACCAGGATCAGTGAGTAAAGAGCAGGTTTTCCAAATTCAAAAAACGCAATAAGGAAAACCGCCATGAAAAGAAGAATACCTAATCGAAGCATAGTGGCACTGGTTCCTGCACTTACTGGATTACTTCTTTTTCTTGCTTTCTGAAATGCACCAGAAATACGTCCGTGGTAACCGTTTAAATCTTCTGGTTTTACAGTACCTTTTTCGCGCGCTATTTCTAATTTGATGCGACTTTCACGCTCCTGCATTTCGTTCTTAAGTGGATCGTAGAAACGAGGCGTATAATTAAACCGTTGATATTTTGGCGCTTTCGTAAATACCGATATAATCTTCATGACGTTTATAAATTATAATAGACCCTTAGTTTTACATAATTACTTGCTTCCGTTCAACCCGTTTGCGTTGTAGGAGAAAATTAAGAGTGGTAAAATTACAAAAATCGAACGGCCTGATGGGTAAAAAAGTTTTCATCACATTTTCCTTTTCAATCATTTTTTTGACAGGTCTTACCCAAGACCTTAAAACCCGGTGGGTTGACAGTGTTTTTCAAACGTTAAATACCTCAAAAAAAATCGGTCAGCTCTTCATGATCTCTGCATCTGCCTATTCTTCTGCAGAAGAATTGAATAAATTGAATAGTCTGGTGAACAAATACCAACCTGGTTCTATTCTTATAACACGAGGCGGCCCAAGGAGTCACGCTACACTGGTAAATAAACTCCAATCCAATTCCAAAATACCTCTATTAGTGGGGATTCATGCTGAGTGGGGATTAGGACAATCGTTGGACAGTGTTATCCAATTTCAGAAAGCCATGCAGTTAGCTGCCCTCCGCGATGACACGTTGATTTACAGATTGGGCAAAGAGATTGCACATGAGATGAAGCAACTCGGAATTCACATCAACTTTGCTCCCAATGCAGACATTGATATGACTAAACAATCTTATCCTCAGGCGTTGCGATACTTTAGTGATTCTAAAGAACGAGTTGCCTCAAAAACCGTTGCCTATATGCAAGGATTGCAGCACGGAGGTGTGTTGGCCTGCGCAATTCACCCCGCCAGTTTGCAAAAGATTAATGAGTTGGACTCCTCTTTCTTTGTTTCCATACCTCCATTAGATACTATGGGTCTTTATCCATATCGTCAATTAGTAGATGCTGGTTTGCGAGGACTCCTTACTTCACATCTGCATCTTTATCCACACTCCAATCCAACACCCAACTCCTCTGCCCAAATTTTCATTAGTGAAATACTGAATAAAAATCTCGGATTTACTGGATTGAACTTTACAGATATCTCTAATCTTCAAAAAACTGCCGGGCACCAAAAAGAAGGAGTTATTGAACGATTAGCACTTGAAGTCGGCAATGATATATTAATGAATCCGGATAATGTTTCAGCCGCTATAAAAACCATTTCCAGAGGAGTGAGAACCAATAAACTTCTAAAGGCCAGACTCGATGAAGCCGTAAGAAAAATTTTAACTGCCAAGTACGATGCAGGCCTTACCAATAAAAAGACTATTTCAACCGACAACCTGGTGTCACGCTTAAACTCACCACAAGCCAAGCTTTTAAGGCACCTGATTTCAGAGGCATCAGTAACGTTGATTGCCAATAAGAATAATGAGGTGCCTGTGCAGTGGATAGAAAATAAAAAGTTTGTTTCGATAAGCATTGGCCGTGAAGTACAAAATGAATTTACGCATTACCTATCCAAGTATGCTTCGTTCAAGCATCTATCCATCCGACTTCCTCAGGACACAACGCAACTAAAAACAAAACTGGATGCTGCCGATGTAATTGTCGTTGGTGTTTTTCCTTTGTCTTCTTCTATGATCAAGGAAGTTGCCCCTTTTATACAGTCGTTAACTAAAGGAAAACAAGTGATCATCAGTCATTTTGGCAATCCTGCTGAACTCAAATACCTGGAAGGAGTTCCAAACCTGATTGTTGGATACACCGATCAAAATGAAGTGCCGAAGGTGACTGCCCAAATAATTTTCGGTGCCATGGGCTCACAAGGACAATTGCCATTCACCATTTCCAATTTTACAGAAGGACTTGGTATTCCAAGCGAAACCACCGACAGACTTTCATACAATTTGCCAGAAGCCGCAGGCATCGACAGCAAGACCTTATCAAAAATTGAAGCCATTGCACGCGAAGCGATAGAGATTGGCGCTACACCCGGAAGTCATGTGCTAGTGGCCAAAGACGGAAAAGTGGTATATGAACAATCGAATGGTTATCTCTCGTATGAAAATAAAATACCAGTTTCTGATCAAACTATTTATGATTTAGCCTCTGTAACGAAAGTATCAGCTACGTTGCAAACTGTGATGTTCATGCATGAGAAAGGGCTCCTCGATGTGAATAAAAAAGTTTCTATTTATCTGCCTGAGTTAAAAAATTCGAATAAAAAAGACTTCACCATTAAAGATATTCTTACCCACCAGGCCGGCCTTTGGCCCTTCCTGCCTTTCTGGTCAAAGACTGTAAAAGATGGATCACAACTTCCGCAATATTATAGTTCTTCAAGTAGCGAAGAATATCCTTTTCCGGTTGCGGAAAATCTTTTTGCCCACAAGTCAATGAAGGATAGTTTGTGGAATTGGATTATCAAGGCTAAGGTGCGGGAAAAAGCTCCTCGTACTGTG
The DNA here is from genome assembly GCA_031416795.1 of Cytophagales bacterium. Lineage (GTDB taxonomy): Bacteria > Bacteroidota > Bacteroidia > Cytophagales > Cyclobacteriaceae > ELB16-189. The sequence goes on from JANOUH010000514.1 coordinate 9,374, forward strand.
TATAATTATACCTATAGTGATATGGGATTTTATATCCTTCAACATCTCGCTGAAAAGATTCTCAATCAACCTATACAGGAATTTCTCGAACAAAATTTATATGAGCCTTTGGGTGCCTATGCGCTGGGTTATTTGCCACTTCAGAAATTTCCTTATACGCAAATCGCCCCCACCGAAAATGACATTTTGTTTAGAAAGGAATTACTAACCGGATACGTCCACGATCAGGGCGCTGCGATGCACGGTGGCATTGCCGGGCATGCGGGATTATTTGGCACCGCCAATGATCTGGCCAAACTTGGTCAAATGTTATTGCAAAAAGGTAGTTATGGAGGTCATCAATATTATAAGCCTGAAACAGTAGATCTCTTTACCGCAAAACAATATATGCCAAGCAGGCGTGGCCTTGGCTGGGATAAACCAACATCAAGCGATTGGAACGGCCCCACTACTCTTTTTGCCTCGAATAAAACTTTTGGTCACACGGGGTTCACAGGCACTTGCATTTGGGTTGACCCAGAGTTTAATCTCGTGTTTATCTACCTTTCGAATAGAGTTCACCCGGATATGACGAACAATAGACTATTAAATGCCAATATTCGTCCACGTATTCAGGAGATTATCTATAAGGCCATTTTTGATTACCGGCAATACTGATATTTTCGCGTTTTGATTTGGCTAAGTGAGAAATCCGAAACTAAACCATTTAAAAACCGGTTAATACAAAAGTCTTTCAAAAAAATCCTTTAAGACCCTAAAATGAAACTCATGAAAATAGGAATTGTATGCTATCCAACTTTTGGCGGTAGCGGGGTCGTAGCCACTGAATTAGGAAAAGCACTTGCCAAGGAGGGCCATGAAGTTCACTTTATTACCTACAGCCAACCCAGCAGGCTAGACTTTCTGAACGAGAACCTGTTCTATCACGAAGTAGAGTTTCGCTCCTATCCGTTATTTGAATATCCACCTTATGAACTGGCATTGGCTAGCAAAATGGTGAGCGTAGTGAAAAATGAAAAACTGGATTTACTCCATGTGCATTATGCCATTCCACACGCCTCTGCAGCTTACATGGCCAAGCAAATTTTAAAAACTCATGGCATTTATATTCCGGTTGTTACTACGCTGCACGGAACGGATATTACATTGGTTGGAAAAGATGCTTCGTATGAACCCGTTGTAACATTCAGCATCAATGAATCGGATGGCGTTACTTCAGTGTCAGAGGATTTAAAGAAAGAAACATATCACTCGTTTAAAATTACCCGGGACATTGAGGTAATTCCAAACTTCATCGATCTGGAAAAATTTAAGAAGCAAAAGAAGGATCACTTTAAAAAAGCAATTTGTCCGCATGGCGAATCGTTGATCGTACACACTTCCAACTTCAGAAAAGTGAAACGCGTAGGAGATGTTATTAAAGTGTTCAATAACATCCATAAAGAAATCCCCTCCAAGTTATTGCTGATTGGCGATGGTCCTGAGCGCTCTATGGCCGAAACCATGGCACGCGATTTGGCAATCAGTGATGACGTTCGTTTTTTAGGTAAACTGGAAGCCGTGGAGGAAGTTTTGTCAGTTGCAGACCTTTTCTTAATGCCTTCTGAAAAAGAAAGTTTTGGATTGGCCGCTTTGGAAGCCATGGCTTGTGAGGTGCCCGTCATTTCTAGTAACACCGGTGGTTTGCCTGAATTACAGATTCAGGGAATTACCGGATTTATGAGCAACGTTGGTGACGTGGAAGATATGACACGAAATGCGTTATTTGTGCTGGACAAAAACAATTTGCCCAAATTCAAAGAAAGCGCTTTGGCACGCGCCAAAGAATTTGATATCACTAATATATTACCTTTGTACGAGCGTTATTACGAAAAAATATTAGAAAAGGCCGCTGCGCACCGCTCGATCGGTTCGCTGACTTAATCAGGTATTGGAAGGCCTGAATAGTTATTTCTCGAAATAATTTTTTTAGGATTAATTTTTTTTTGCTATGACTACTAATGTTAAACCACAGAACAAAGGAAGCAGACAGTTATTTGAAAACCCAATTCTTGAAAAGTTAAGTCGCACCCATATCTCCATTCCGCTGACTATTTTTTTAGCTTATGCAGGTGGACTTCTATACTGGAACATTCAAAACACCAATCTCTCTGCCCTTACAACGATTACCCTGTTCTTCGTGGGGTTGATCTCGTTCACTTGGGTAGAATACATGATCCACCGGTATATCTTTCACTTAAAACCTTATACCGAATTGAGAGCTAAGTTGCAATACACCATGCATGGTGTCCACCATGAATTCCCGAAAGATAAAGATCGCTTAGCTATGCCTCCACTGCTCAGCATGACGCTATCCACCATTCTTTTATTATTATTTAAAGTGATTATGGGGGACTTTGTGTTCGCATTTCTTCCCGGATTCCTGATAGGTTATGCTTCATATCTTTCGGTTCATTATATGGTGCATGCCTATGCACCTCCAAAAAACTTTTTCAAAGCACTTTGGGTGAACCACGGTGTGCATCATTATAAAGATGGCGAAGTTGTGTTTGGTGTTTCTTCCCCCCTTTGGGATTATATCTATGGAACAATGAAATTGAAAGAAGAAAAAAGCGATAAAAATTCACAAAGCGATTTAGGGATGGCTTAAATAAGGCTATTTCTCAACTTATTAATATTTCCCTTTCTGAAACTCCTTTAGTTTGTGATTTAAAAAATATCCGTAAACAGAAAGAGGTCTTTATTAGTTATAGTTAATAATACTATTTAAACCATGCTCGGACATCGCTTTTCACAATACACACCTCCGCCTGAAAACGAGAAAAGCGACTTCGAGCGATTGCTGAAGATTTTCATGCAATTGATATTGATTACTTCTGGCAATGTATCGGAAGCACTTCAGTGGCTGACGGAAGTAGACAAGCAATATAACCTCAGTAGCTCCGACTATGGCATTGGCGATTTCATTGAAGACCTAAAGAAAAACGGATACATCACCGATAAAGGCCCAGATGGCGAATTCAAACTCAAAGCCAAGAGCGAACAGAGCTTGCGTCAGTCTGCGCTAGAAGAAATTTTTGGTAAGCTGAAGAAAACGAAATCAGGAGAGCATAAAACGCATCATAGCGGTCGTGGAGATGAGGCAACTACCGACAGACGTGATTATGAATTTGGAGATACGCTCGAGCAAATCTCGATGACTGAATCATTGCGCAACGCTCAAATCAATCACGGATTGGAAGATTTTTTTATGACTGAAGAGGATCTTGAAGTCATTGAGAGCGAATATAAAACGCAAACTTCCACGGTGCTGATGATCGATATCTCTCACTCCATGATTTTATATGGAGAAGATCGCATCACTCCCGCCAAAAAAGTAGCGATGGCTCTCGCTGAACTCATCACTAAAAAATATCCGAAAGATACGCTCGATATTTTAGTGTTTGGAGACGATGCCTGGCAAATTGAAATCAAAGACCTCCCGTATCTTCAGGTGGGACCTTATCATACCAACACAGTAGCTGGCCTTGAATTAGCCATGGATATTCTGAGACGAAGAAAAAATGCTAACAAGCAGGTGTTCATGATTACCGATGGAAAACCAACCTGCATCAAACAAGGAATCAAGTATTACAGAAACAGCTTTGGTCTGGATCATAAAATTTTAAATAAGACGTTGGATCTGGCGACTCAACTAAGAAAATTAAAAATACCCGTTACCACATTTATGATTGCCACCGATCCTTACCTAAAAGCATTTGTAAGAGAGTTTACTAAAGCGAACAATGGCAACGCGTATTATAGCAGCCTGCAAGGGTTGGGTAATTTGGTCTTCGAAGACTTTAAAAGGAACCGCTCAAAGAATTTATAATATGGTTGTTAAATCTTAGTTGCTGATTTTTGGGTTACAAACCCCATCGTCCAACAACTAACAGCAATCAATCAACAACCAAATACCAACTACACTTGTAATGAAAGACCACAAAAACATAAAGACACTCGCACAACTCAAAGGCGCTGGCTATCACTTTAAAACGATAAAAGATGAGTTGAGAGCAAACCTCATTCAAAAACTGAAAGCAAAAGAAAAAGTATTTGAAGGAATTTGGGGCTATGAAGAAACGGTGATACCAGATTTGGAGAGAGCCATTCTTGCAGGTCATGATATCAACTTACTTGGATTACGCGGCCAGGCCAAAACCCGTCTTGCCCGATTAATGGTGAATTTGCTGGATGAGTATGTGCCAGTAATTGAAGGTTCCGAATTAAATGACGATCCGTTGCATCCCATCTCAAGACATGGTAAGGATAAGATCCAAGAATTTGGAGATCAAACTCCCATCATGTGGTTGCATCGCGATGAACGTTACACAGAAAAATTAGCGACACCCGATGTCTCCATTGCTGATCTGATTGGTGATGTAGACCCTATTAAAGCAGCTTCACTAAAGTTACCATATTCGGATGAGCGTGTGATTCACTTCGGATTGATACCACGTTCGCATCGTTGCATTTTTGTGATCAATGAACTTCCTGATTTGCAAGCACGCATTCAAGTAGCTCTATTTAATATCTTACAAGAAGGTGATATTCAAATTCGTGGTTTTAAGATTAGACTTATTCTGGATATTCAGTTTGTGTTTACTGCCAACCCCGAAGATTATACCAATCGCGGAAGCATTGTTACTCCATTGAAGGACCGCATCGACAGTCAAATCATTACGCACTATCCTAAATCCATGGAGGTGAGTAAAAAGATCACACAGCAAGAGGCAAACATTCGTGAAGAACAAAATCTACTTGTATCAGTCAATGAAATTGCAAAAGATCTCATTGAGCAAATCGCCTTCGAAGCGCGCAAGAGTGAGTATGTAGATGCGAAGAGTGGTGTTTCGGCACGCCTTACAATTTCGGCTTTTGAAAGTTTGATTGCTGCCGCTGAGCGCAGGTCGTTAATTAATCATGATAAAAACACAGCCGTTCGCATTTCTGATTTTATTGGCGTGGTTCCTTCCATCACGGGTAAAGTGGAATTGGTTTATGAAGGGCAGCAAGAAGGCCCTGGCATTGTAGCGCAGAATTTAGTGGGAAAAGCAATACGCGCGCAGTTTGTTAGTTATTTCCCTGATCCGGATAAATTCAGAAAACAAAAAGAAAAAAGTCCTTATAAAAAAATCACCAATTGGTTTGGAGATGGTAACACCATTGATCTGTTGCACGACATGACCAATGTAGATTATGAAAAGTCATTGATCTCCGTTCCCGGCTTGGCTGATCTGATCAATGAATTTCAAAAAAGTGCCGATACCAAACATAAACTTTTCCTGATGGAGTTTGCGCTTCATGGGTTGGCCGAGTTTAGTTTAATCAGCAAACACACCCTTACCTCAGGATTACAATTTAAGGATCTGCTCAGCAGCATGTTTAATTTGCCTAAAGGAGAAGATGCTGATGACCAAGATGAATCAGACAACGATGAAGACTTCGGAAGCCGCAAGCGTTAACTCAACCGAACTTCGTGAGTTAAAAAAACTAGCTGCCGAAGGTGAAGGCTTACAACTTGAATTCAAGCGAAAGGCCGCGTATCCTGAAAAAATTGTGCGAGAACTGATCGCCTTTGCCAATACCGAAGGAGGCACATTGCTGATTGGTGTGGATGATGATGGCACGATACCTGGAGTAAAATATCCTGAAGAAGAAGGTCATGTAATCAGTGAATCCTTGAAAAAATATTGCCGTCCTGATTTCATCTATAAAGAGTCCATTATCGCCATTGCTGAAAATAAATATGTGGTAAGGTTCGATATTCCACCCAGCGCCAGGCGTCCTCACTACTTAATACTCGACAAAAACACGAAGCAGAGTTTTGTGCGCGAAAAAGACATGAGCATTAAAGCAAGTCCCGAAATGGAAGAGATCGTGCGCAGGTCGAAACAAAAACGCGATATTCGCTTTACCTTTGGTGATGAAGAGAAAAAACTGATGGAATATCTGCATGAACATAAATCGATCACCATGCAGGCTTACCAAAAAATATCCGGACTCAATCGCTTTAAAGCAAGACGCAAGCTTATTTTATTGGTGCTCGCCAATGTGTTAAAAATCATCGCCACCGAAAAAGGTGATTTATATTCCAGGATGTAACAAAAGCCTCACAAAAAGATTATCTCAATCTGTTGCATTTTCCCAACCGCTTTCATTAGATTTAGCTTATAGAATGAATGACGCGAAGACTCGTTTATACTTGCAAGGTTACTTTTCACCATTGTAAGAAACGTGTCTTCGCATTTTTTTTGCTTAACTAAACACTATGGCCAAGAAAGACAAAGACAAGAAGATTTTCGTTTTGGACACTTCTGTCATCATCTACGAACACAACAGCATTCTAAACTTTGACGAACACGATGTGGGCATTCCCATTACCGTGCTGGAGGAACTCGATAATTTCAAGAAGGGCAACGACACGAAAAATTTTGAAGCGCGTGAGTTTATCCGACTGATCGATAAACTGGCCAAAGACCAGATGCTTCATCATTGGAATCCCATCAACGGAAAAGGAAAAGGAAATTTCAAAGTGGTGATGGATTCAGGTGGTACAAGCCAGGTGGATGCCAACAAGGTTTTTAATGAAGATAAAGCCGATCACCGCATTCTGAACTCTGCACTCGTATTACAGAAAGAAGAGAAAGGAAGGAAGGTCATCCTGGTATCCAAAGATGTAAACCTGCGACTAAAAGCAAAGGCACTTGGCTTACAGGCCGAAGATTATACAACAGGAAAAATCCAAAACATCAGTTCACTCCACAATGGCCGCACGGTGATTGACGATGTGGACCCCGCCATCATTAACCTGATGTATGAAAAAGGATACTGCCCACCCGAAGATGTATTGGGCAAAATCAAGCCCATGAAAAACCACTATTTCATTTTAAAGAGCGGAAAAAAATCCGTGCTGGCTTTTTATAATTCTGCTAACGGCATGGTAGAGCAGGTAGAGAAAAGAAATGTATATGGGATTAAACCCAGAAATGCTGAGCAGGCGTTTGCCATACATGCCCTGCTAAAACCTGAGATCAGGTTGGTGTCCATGCAAGGCGTGGCAG
>JANOUH010000515.1:0-6708 GCA_031416795.1 Cytophagales bacterium
GGCTTCCAACACCACACTCAATGCTGGGGTGCGCTTGCAGAAAGAATTAAATCCTAAATCCAAACAGTTGTCAGATCGCGTTGAAGTAATTGCTAAATATGTTGTTGGCCGATCTGGAATTTTAGGTGTGCAACTACATAGTGAAACATTTTCATTAGGACTTTCCTATGATTTCCCAATTTTAAAGAAAAATGTTGGCAACCTGGGTGCTGTGGAAATTGGTCTTGCGTGGAGGAAACCTGTTCAAACTAGGTCACAAAAAATAACGGCTAAACGAAAAAAGGTGGAACAGGAAAAGCAACAATCATTGGCAAAGAAGCCAAAGCAGATCAGAGCAGTACCAAAAGAAGTGAATCAAGTTGTGGAAAAAGTAAAGCAGGATTCCATCATTAATGCGATACCGGCTGTTGAAAAACAAATCGAAGTAAAAGATATGTCTCCATCCACTCTTGCAACAGCAGGCGCGTTAAAGCAAGAGCCTTTAATTATTGAAAGGGTAACCCTTCACTTTCCGTTTGAATTTAATTCAGCAGAACTAGATGACCCTACCGAAAACTTTCTGGAGGAGCTTACGTCAACATTAATGGAAAATGAGAATCTGAAACTAAAAATTGAAGGACATACCGACAATATTGGCTCCGACAAATTCAATTTAAGATTGTCTCAGAAACGAGCCGATGCAGTACGGGATCATTTAATTAAACTTGGCATTAATCCCGAAAGGTTGCTGAGTGAGGGGCGAGGAATGCATCAACCCTTGAATGAAAACATCAATGATGAAGAGCGGGCTAAAAACCGAAGAGTGGAGTTGACTGTTTATTATTAGGCACCGATTCGAAAAGTACAGCCCATCTAGCCAAGCATCTGACTTTAAAGGTATGTTCGTTTGAATAAAATCAGAAAAATCCTGTAACCATTTTATGTACCTTCAGTTTCCCTGTTTGATTAAACTTTGAATTTGGAAGCGCTTTCCGATAATGTCTTGATGATGAAGGTCAAAGAAGGTGACCTGGACAAGATGAGTCTGCTTTTTGAACGCTATAAAAGACCGTTGTATGGGTTCTTTTATGGACTTAACAAAAGGCAGGAGCTCAGTGAGGACCTCGTACAGAACACCTTCCTCCGCATTTTGAAATACCGTTATCTCTTCCGGGGAGAACCTGCCAGCCGGACAGGCGGGGGCGATTTCAAAGCATGGATGTTTCACATTGCGCGTAATGTGAATAATGACCATCATCGGAAAAATAGAATCAAGGCAACAGAAGAACTTGAAAACTGGCAGGAGCGCATCGGTCATTACGAAAATCGCTCTGTCGAAATGGAACAAATCGAAGAACATCAATTGCTATCCATGGCCATGGAGCGGCTGCCGGAGGACAAACGCGAGGTGTTGTTGCTCAGCAAATTTCAGGAAAAAAAATATAGCGAGATCGGTGAAGTGCTGGGCTGCACCGAAGGAGCTGTAAAAGTAAAAGTGTTTCGCGCCTTACAGGAGTTGAAAATGATTTATAAGCAGTTGGAGAAGATAAACTAGACAGCGGTTTGATTATGGAAAAGTGGCAGAAAGAAGAATTGGTGGCAAAGTATAACGAAGGATTGGCAGACCCAGCCGAAATCAAATTGATTGAACAACTGATTGAATCAGGTGAGTTGGATCTCATTCAACTACGAGAGCTTGCTGGATTGGATGAGCAAATTCAAAAAATTGAAGTACCCATTCCTTCCATCAATGTTGATGATCAGTTCTATGCCGCTCTTGCCAACGAGAAGAAGGCCCTGAAAATGAAAACGTCTTTTTCTATTCCTGATTGGAATTTTCTTTTCCCTCGTCTGGCGGTTGCAGCAATTCTGATATTGATTGGATTCTCTGCGGGATATTTTGTTCAATCACCTTCAGAGAATAAAGAGGTAAGTCAGCTTACGCAGGAAGTGAGTGAGTTAAAAGAGATGATGATGTTGTCCATGCTGGAGAAAGAATCAGCCACGCAACGGTTGAAGGCCGTGAGCCTCACATCAGATATGGACCAAGTGAGTGAAAAGGTGACCAATGCATTGTTTGCTACACTTAACAATGATGAGAACGTGAACGTACGTCTGGCTGCCCTTGAAGCGCTAACATCCTTTTCAAAAGAAAGCACGGTGCGAGCAAAATTGATTGGGTCTATTGCCACGCAAGATTCTCCTTTGGTGCAGATGGCTTTGGCTGAGTTGATGGTTTCTATCCAGGAGAAAAAATCAGTGGACGCACTGAAGCAACTTTTGCAAAATGAGAAAACACCAAAGGAAGTGAAAACAAAAATTTCAGAAAGTATCAAAGTATTAATCTAACCCCTCACCCCGGTACTCTCCCCAGGGAGAGGGGGTAGACTAAATAAAATTAAAACATGAAAACGATAATTTTAATAATAGCCACGCTTCTTCAAAGTACTGTATTCTCTCAATCCTTCACCGAGAAGATAACCAAAGAGTTATCATTCGAAAAGAAAGGAGTTGACAATGCCTTGATGATTGCCAACATCAATGGAAGTATAAAGGTGACCGGATATGATGGCGACAAAGTACTCCTGGAGGTGACACGCACCATTAAAGCGAAGACACCGGAACGGCTTGAAAAAGGAAAAGCACAGATCAAATTAGGAATCATCGATCGGGCCGACACCCTTATACTTTACACCGATGGCCTTTGCAGTCACTTTGGAAAAACTTCTAAAAGGAATGGTGACTGGGGACACCGAAATGGTTGGGGATATGATTGGAGTGACCGCGAGGAAGATTGCAAAGAGTTATGCGATTACTCTTTTGACTATGTGATCAAAGTTCCAATGTCAGTCAATCTGCTGATGAGCACTGTAAATGATGGCGATCTTGAAGTCGAAAACCTGAAAGGAAGTATCGTAGCCAACAATGTGAACGGAGGTATTAAACTTTCCAACATCTCACGTGAAGCATCGGCTAGTACCATCAATGGAAATGTGGATATCACGTACACAAAAAATCCCGATAAGGCTTGTCGCTTCTACACATTGAATGGAGACATCAATGCGTGGTTTCAAAAGGGCTTATCGGCCAACATGAGTTTTGAAAGTTTTAATGGTGAGTTGTTCACGAATGTGCCCCACCTCGAGTCATTACCAGTGGTTGTTGAAAAAAAGGAAACGGAGAAAGGAACAAAGTTTAAAGTAAACGGAAATCGTTTTAAGGTTGGTGATGGAGGAGTCGTACTCGACTTTGAAACATTCAACGGAGATGTCTATGTAAAGGAAAAAATTTAATTGATAAGAAAAATGAAAAAGCAAATATTGATAGCACTGGTAGTATGTTTCACCACGATGGCTTATGCACAGAGTTCGGGAGATTTTCCGGTGCCATTGAGCGATCCTGCTAAACGTGGCAAACTAAAAGCGCATCTTAATTACGGTTCCATAACAGTGAAGGGCACCGCCCGCAAAGATGTGTTGGTAAAGTATTCTTCTGATAATGAAAATTCAGACGGAGAGAAGAAGGGAACGAAAGACGGACTAAAGCGCATCAGTGGAGGCACTATGGACCTGGAAGTTTCGGAAAACACCAATTATGTAAAAGTAGAATCAGGATCATGGAACAATAAAATTAACCTGGTGATTGAGGTGCCCACTGGGTTTGATGTGAAGGTAAGTTCATACAATGATGGAGATATTTTGATTTCGAACATTGAGGGCGAGGTCGAGATCACTACCTACAACGGAGAGATAGCAGCCGAAAACATTTCAGGTTCTGTGATTGCTACGACCTATAACGGAGAGATCAAAGTCACCTTTGACAAAGTGAAAGATGGTGTGCCGATGTCATACTCTACCTACAATGGCGACATTGATATTACTTTCCCGGCAAGTTTAAAGGCCACCTTTAAAATGAAAACGGAACAGGGTGAAATCCTCAGTGGCTTTGATATGAAGATGCTTGAAAGTGGTCCGGTGCAAAAGAAGGACGCAAAGTCGGGTACTTACAAAGTGGTGATTGATGAATGGGTGAAAGGTGAAGTAAATGGTGGCGGCCCTGAGATTTCGATGCGAAATTATAATGGTGATGTCATCATCAGAAAAAAATAAAAACATGGCCGATGCGTAAGAAGCATCGGCCTTTCAGTTTATATGATTTTTTCAATAAGCGGAAAAGCGAATTCAAAACCGTTGCTTTTAGCTTAGGATCCCTCCGACTGAGTACAGCCTACCAAATCCAAGAGCTTATCAATGCAACAGTCAATACATTATGCACCATTGAACAGGTAATTCATAAACTCCTTGAACAAATACCACGATACCAAAAGCAAATCCAAAATCAACTAAAATTGGTAACTTGACAAAGTAGGAATAATCAATGGTATGGAACGTAAACTACAGTTTGGAGTAATTCTGTTTCTAATGCTAATGCCACCTTCAAAGGTATTAGCCCAGAGACAAGTAACAATTATGGATGCGGCACATTACAGTTCTGTTTTTGGAGAGAGCAGGAATTACCGGATATTCTTGCCGTCAGGTTATGACAATACTTCAGACAAGAAGTATCCGGTTATCTACTTTCTTCATGGTTGGTCTCAACGCTATTTCGGCAGTGGAGCGGATAAGTATGCAGAGTATGATAAAGGCAATGACAAAAATGGGGATAACATTGAAAAATTTGTAGCTACGCATGAAGTGATCGTGGTGAAGTCGGATGGATATAATCGCAGTCCTGATGAAGACTATTATCTGCGTCCTTACAATATTGGCCCGGTTGAAACATACCGTCAGTTTCCAATTTATTTTCCAGAACTCGTCAATCATATTGATGCGAACTATAATACACTGTCTGATCGTGGTCACCGGGCCATCACTGGTCTTTCGATGGGAGGATTTATGTCCTTCATGATAGGGGGAAAGTATCCACATTTATTTTCTTTTGTTGGAAGTTTTTGCGGATCTCCGGAATTCACCATCGGTCCAAAAGACTTTCCGGTAGAATACCGTCATATGGATATGTATAAAAATTATGGAGGCATGAATGTTCGTCTTCACTATGGAGATCAGGATTTTATCCTGGATTATCATGAAGATCTAAACCGGGTATGGATTCAGTTGATGGATAGCTATAGATATAAAATTTATCCTGGCGATCAGCATACCACCAGCGGACTTGGTGAAATGTTTGAGTTTGCGTTCAGTACATTTAAGAGTCCTCCTCAAAAACCTTCAAAGTGGTCACATATTGATGTGTATCCGGAATTTTCCGTTTGGGATTACACAGTTAGTTCGGATCGGAATGTTCCCGGTTTTAGCATTCTTGAAAATGTGGACGATCGGGGATTCAGAAGTTCGGTACGGGAATTTCTCCCCAATGGTGAAGTGCTCTCCTTTGTTATGTTATCCATTACCACTCCGCCTATCTACGAAAAAAATCAATGGTATAGCATCCACGACTTCGATATGAAAAATGGAAAGGCATCTCAGAAAACAGTTCGGTCAGATAATGAGGGGAGATTGAAGATAACCTTAAATGGAAGTGTTCACGAAATTGGAGTAAATAAGATGAAAGATAAACCCAATATTTCCGTGGTCTCACATAGAATATCGAATATGAACTGGGCAACGCATAAAAAGGATGTAGCTCTTACTTTAGAATTATTAAACAAGGGACAAGCAGTTGGTAAGAATGTTAAAGCAAAGCTGTCAGCATTGAATAAGAATATAACGATCAGTCAAGGTGAGTCTTTGTTAGAGAGTATTAATGTCAATGAGAAGAAAACCAGTGCCCCATTTATTTTTAATGTGAAAGAGGACAGCATTGAAATAGTGAAATTCAAAATAACCATGCAGGATGATAGCAAAAATGAATGGGTAGATTTTGTTGAAGTTGAACTTAAGAGGGATCTACCGGAAATAAAGAATTTCGAAATAGCCGATGGTAGAAAATTTACGGTTGTCAAGGGTGGCAATGACCAGGAGACAACCATTATTGGTCATGGAAATGGTGATGGAGTAGCAAATCCCGGGGAGTTTATAGAATTATTAGTACAGGAAGGCACTAAATACTATCGCACAAGTCTTTCCTCCATGGAGAAATATGTAAACCCATTTGGAATTGATGTCAGAAACTCTGACAACTGGGGACGTTATGATAATGTGGGAGGGTCGGTCAAGTTTTCAATGCCTTTATTATCTTCCGATTGTCCTCAAAACCAGCGTTTGGAATTTTTCGGTGAATACTGGCTTCCTGATAAACCTTTTCATACCATAAAACGGGGAAGGATTTTTATAGAAGCTACAGGGAAAGACACCACTCCACCAATAATAAGTTGGACGAATAATACAGGAGATAATGTATTCCGCGCAAAGATTTATGATGGCGGATCGATTGATCTTGCAAAAGCTACTTTTATTGGAAAGGATATGAAGAGCTTTGAAATGAACTTAAACGATGCAGGCAAGGAGGGTGATCGTGTTGCAGCGGATAATGTCTACAGCGTAAAAATTCCTGAAAAGGAGTTTGGTTTCTATAGGGTAGTTGTAGAGGCTACAGATTCATTTGGAAACAGGGTGGTTGAAGAAGCGCCAGTCAAAATCTTATTGCATTAATTAAGGTGGATCAAAACTGATACCGCAGACACCACGTAATGGAAATTACGACAATCAAATGAGCGGGAAACGGGATTCGAACCCGCGACTTTCAGCTTGGGATCCGCCAGCTGGCGGA
>JANOUH010000516.1:0-34141 GCA_031416795.1 Cytophagales bacterium
CATCCTTGTATTGAGGATTTCAAAAGCAAGAGTACCATTCAGCCATTCATCGATACGCAACGCCTCGAAATACTTTATATCTCTATTGACAAACCAGAGTGGGAAGATCGCTGGCGACAGAGTATCAAAATAAACCAACTCGCAGGATATCATTTCAGGGCCAATTCAAAGTTTATCACTGACATGTGGAATGTGATGGGTGATTTTCAAGGAGCCATTCCACGGTATGTTCTGATTGATAAGACAGGTAAAATTTATAAAAGCACTGCTGCCAGGCCCAGCATGGGCGAGGCATTGCCTGCCCAGATCGAGGAGCTAATAAATAGGATTGATTAGGACTTCCGGTTTCACCGGTAAAAATTCCCGGTTTCACCGACTTTCTTCTGTCGCTAGCCTTTTTACATCATCCAATTGTAATTAGGTCCGTTACTTTTGATACAACAAACACAACAAGCTATGAGTAACGACAGAAAAAAATTAAGTAGCAGCTTCTGGGTAGGCGCTCTTATCTTCGCATTAGGTGGTTTATTACTGCTGGATCGAATGGATTTATTGTACTTCCCCGGTTGGATCTTTTCCTGGAAGACTTTATTGATTGCCATTGGTGTGATCATTGGTATTAACAAAAAATTTGAAGGTATCGGTTGGTTGGTCATGATTTTGGTGGGTGCCTTTTTTCTGATCGATGATATACCAGGTTTCCCTTATGATATAGATCGTTATGCTTTTCCAGTAGGTGTTATCATTGTTGGATTGTTTATTCTTGGGCGGGCTATTGCAGGCTCAGGCTCACGCGAGGCCAGGAAAAAGAACTGGGGTGATGGTGTAGTAAGCATGGATGAAGGAGGAGAAGATTATTTCGACTTGACCACAGTGTTCGGAGGAAACAAGCGCAAGGTGTTCTCAAAGAATTTTCAAGGGGGTGAGACCACCTGTATTTTTGGAGGTACGGATATCGATCTTTCACAAGCGGATATTAACGGTACGGTAGTGATTGATGTGGTGCAGTTGTTTGGAGGGGTGAAATTAATTGTACCATCGAATTGGGAATTGAAATCGGAAGTGACTGCCATATTGGGTGGTGTGGATGACAAGCGTAACTCGCCACAAGCCTATGGTTCGGGCAAGAAGTTAGTGCTTACCGGGTTTGTCATGTTTGGTGGTATAGATATCAAAAGTTATAACTGATAATCAGTAGCCACCATGAACTGGTACCTGGCAAAATTGATTTTTCAAGTGAGGAGTGGTGAGGGCGCTCGCACTCCTCAGTTTGACGAGCAATGGCGATTAATTCGCGCAGATGAGGTAGGATGGGCCTTTGAAAAAGCTTCTGTGCTTGGCAGATTGGATGAAAGTAGTTTTCTTAATGAACGGAGTGAAATGGTGTCATGGAAATTCATTGAGGTTGCAGACATTCACCTGATCGGTGCATTGGAGGATGGCGCTCAACTTTTTTCTTCTACCGAAGAACCTCTGGATGCCAGCGCTTATATTGATCAGGTAAAACTGAAATCTCAAAAAGCATTTGCTTTAGCGAGAAATAGCGAGATAGATTTATTTAGAACTTCATTATAAAAATCCTTGAGCACAAAAATATCTTCCGTAACAACGCGATTGCCCATCCTTGGATTTATTTTTCTTTGGATGGGTTTTCATATGTGGGTGCTTCATCATTATTTTGGATTTGATTGGGAGATATCTGCTTGGGACTCTGGTGTTTTTAATCTCACAATCGTCTCTTTAAGTGTATTAATCAGTTTCTTAAATCGCTACTTTCCTGCGAGTGGTGAATTTCATATTACGGTTGGAGCGGGAATAACCCTATCTTATTTATCTGAATATAGTTCAAAGAAGGTGCTGCTGCCGCTGGCAGATGGAAATGCCGAATACATTAATTTTCTTAACCAATCTGAACCCATTCGATGGATGATTGCTTTCATATTGATTTCTTCTGCCGGGTTAATTTATATTTTTTATAATCGTTGGAAAGAAGTTCAAGGCGCACACGAACGGGAGGCATCCACGCAGGTGATGGTGAAGGAAGCAGAATTGCAAAAACTTCAACTGCAGCTTCAACCTCATTTTCTTTTCAACAGTCTTAACTCCATCAATGCACTCATCATTACACAACCTGACAAAGCCGGCAAAATGGTGCAACAGCTTTCTGATTTTTTACGCACCACATTAAGACGTGCGGATGAACAATGGATAACCATTGCAAAGGAAATTGAATACCTTCAATTGTATTTGTCCATAGAGAAGGTACGCTTCGGTCATCGGCTAGATGTACGGCTGAATCTGGATGAACAGATTGAGCTTTGGCTTATCCCACCATTATTATTACAGCCATTGGTAGAGAATGCTATTAAGTTTGGTTTGTATGGAACCACTGGCGAGGTGGTGATTAACCTTTCCACAAAACGTGAAGGTGATTCTCTCCTGATAGAAATCTCTAACCCGTTTGACGAAGATATGCAACCGGCAGAAGGCAGTGGCTTTGGCCTAAACGGTTTGCGAAGAAGGCTCTATTTACTTTATGCACGAAATGATTTATTGACTACGCAGATTGAAAGCAATAAATTTATAGTTCGATTAATTTTACCCGAGAAGTATGATTAAAGTTATTTTGATCGATGATGAGCCCTTGGCCTGCGCGGTCATCAAAACCTATTTGAAATATTTCGATGATATGGAAGTGGTGCAGGAATGCAGTGATGGTTTTGAAGGCGTGAAAGCGATTCAGCAGCATCAGCCCGATTTAGTTTTTCTGGATATCCAAATGCCTAAAATCAATGGCTTTGAAATGTTGGAGTTATTGGATGCCAAACCTTCTGTGATTTTTATTACCGCCTATGATTCATACGCCATCAAAGCGTTTGAAGCTAACGCTGTTGACTATTTACTGAAGCCTGTACCTGAAGAACGCTTTCGCGAAGCGGTATTGAAATGGAAAAGTAAAGTAGCACCGATCGCACCGAAACAGATGGATACGGTGCTCAACACCATGTCGGCTACAGCGGCTCAACAAAATCGAATTGTAGTAAAGACCGGAAACAAAGTGAAGATCATTGCCGTCCACGACATTCAATTTATCGAAGCAGATGATGACTTTGTGAAAGTAATAACCGCGGAAGGCTCTTTCCTAAAAAACAAAACGATGAGCTTCTATGAACAAACATTAGATCCACAACAGTTTGTAAGAGTGCATCGCTCGTATATTGTGCAGATCAATCAGATTACTAAAATTGAACCATACCAAAAAGAATCTCACCTCGCCATCTTGCGAGACGGCAAACAAATTCCGGTAAGTAAAACTGGATACACAAAACTGAAAGAGGTGTTGGGGATCTAATGGCAAATACGGAAAACATAAAGAGCGAATTAATAGGAATGTGTCTTGCATTGGTGGAGCAGCGTATCACCAATGCACAGCAAGCCATGAATGCTGCACAGGAATCTGCTAATACTGAAGGTAAAAGTAGTGCCGGTGATAAATATGAAACCGGCAGGGCCATGGCACAAATTGAAAGAGATAAAGCTGCCCAGCAATTGAATGAGGCTTTGACACTGAAGAACTCATTGCGTAGAATAAATATTAATTCATCGGGAGATAGAGTTTCGCTGGGTAGTCTGGTAAAGACAGATAAGAATCATTTTTTTATTACAATCAGCATAGGTAAGCAGCGTGTAGGTGATACTGACTTTTTTGTTGTTGCACCGGCTACGCCTATTGGGCAAATATTAATTGGGCTCAAGGTAGGGAGCCAGTTTTCCTTCATTAATCAAAATCATACTATCAAAGAAATACTATAGTGATATGCTATCAAATTCAACTTATTTCTAGTTGATTTGTTACTTTATCTATGAACACTAAGGCCTGGCTCCACGCATTTCGCTTACGCACATTACCACTTTCTCTTTCCTGTATTGGCATGGCAGGTTTTCTTGCGGCTGCTGCTGGGAAATTTGATTTGGTTCTATTTTTACTTTGTTGTATCACTACCATTTTTCTGCAGGTACTATCAAATCTGGCCAATGATTATGGAGATTCCATTCATGGAGCAGATCATGCTGAACGGAAAGGGCCAACGCGAGCGGTTCAGTCTGGTGCAATTTCCTTATCGCAAATGCGCAATGCTGTAATTCTTTTTTCTTTGTTGAGCCTGGTGAGTGGCGTCATGCTTTTGTTACTTTCATTTGGCACAGATTGGCTTGCGATATTTTTCTTCTTTGGACTAGGCCTTTTAAGTATTCTCGCTGCGATTGGGTATACAGTAGGCAAGAAACCTTATGGATATATTGGGCTTGGAGATATATCCGTTCTGATTTTTTTTGGATTGGTAGGCGTGATGGGGTCATTTTATTTGTTCACTCATCAGATCTCCTGGCTTGAAGTTTTACCCGCTTTAAGTTGCGGGCTTTTTTCTATTGCTGTATTGAATGTGAATAATATCCGTGACATTGACTCCGATCGTATGGCGGGTAAATACTCTATTCCAGTGCGTATCGGCAAAGAGAAAGCCTCATTTTACCATTGGATACTTTTATCGGCTGGACTTTTAAGTTCTGTTTTCTATACGTTGCTTAACTACAATTCGGCCTGGCAATTTCTGTTTTTATTGGCGGCCCCACTATTGATCCGAAACGGAATGGCCGTTCATCAAAAACCTTCTTTTGAACTTGATCCTTTTTTGAAGCAGATGGCTTTTTCTACTTTATTATTCGTTTTTTTGTTCGGGATTGGGTTAATGACTATTTGAAAGCATGATATTTTTCATGAATTTAGAGCGTAATTATGGCTAAAGTTGAGTTTAATATCGCCTGCACTCTGTGCGAACATTTAAAGGATTCCCTTTTTAACGGATTGAATCCGGAGGATCTTAGTAGAATTAATAATCACAAAACCTGCATTCAATACAAGAAAGGTCAGAACATCTTCTATGAGGGCACTCGCCCCACTGGGTTGTATTGTATGAATGGGGGTAAAGTTAAAGTGTATAAAAATAGCGTTCAGGGTAAAGAATTTATCATCTATATCGCAAAGCCAGGTGACTTTTTAGGTTATCGTGCTTTGTTAAGTGAAGAGTTTTACCAGGCAACGGCCACAGTACTTGAGGATGCAAAGATTTGCTTTATACCAAAGGAAAGTTTTTTTGAGGTGCTTCAAAAAAATCCTTTGTTCATGAAACGTGTGGTGCAGGCCGTGTGTCACGAAATGGGTATCATGGAAGAAAAATTAGCGGAACTTGCCCATAAATCAGTACGCGAGCGCCTTGCCGCAAACTTGTTAATGCTAAAGGAAACCTACGGCATGGAAGGAGAAGGAAGCGTATTAATTGAATTAGCTCTTTCACGCGAAGATCTTGCCAGTATCGTAGGAACAGCTACCGAAACGGTAATTCGCTTGTTATCCGAGTTTAAATCGGAAGGTTTAATTGCTTTCGAAGGAAAGAAAATCAGGGTACTCGAGCCTAAGAAGCTTGCCAAACAGGCTGATCTTATAGTGGCATAAAGGCGTTAAATAGTTGCCAAATGGGTCAATTTCGACCCTTATAAACTGATAAAAGTCATCTTTTTCGTTGATACCCATCATTAAGGAGGGGTAGTGGTTTGTCCTACATTTGGATCACAAACAAACCGCTACAGTCATGAAAAAGATATTAGTCCCATGCGATTTTTCCGATCCTGCGGTACAGGCCTTCAAGATGGCCGTGGAAATCGCAAACCAAAGCAATGGTGAAGTTATTCTTCTTAATGTTGTTGAGCTGCCAGTGATGCATGAAAGTGTGCTAATGCCTACTCTTTCTTTCGAAGAGGCCTTTATAAAAGATATGAAAGCCCATGCTGAAAAGAACTTTGCGAAAATGAAAGACAAATGGGCTAAAGAGGGAACTAAGATTTCTTCGTTCGTTGAATTCGGGAGCACCACACCTGCCATTCGCGATTTTGTAAAAGATAAAAAGGTTGATTTGATCGTCATGGGCACCCACGGAGCAAGTGGTGTAAAAGAATTTTTTATTGGCTCGAATACAGAAAAGGTTGTTCGCACAGCGGGAGTCCCTGTGATGGCGATCAAAAAGCAAATCAAGCTATCCTCAATAAAAAATATAGTTTATCCTACTACCGGGGATATGAGCCATGAAGACATCATAACGGAAGTGAAGGCACTTCAAAACTTTTTTAAAGCAACGCTTCATGTACTGTATGTCAATACACCTTCATCTTTTAAGAGAGATTTGGAAATTAAACCACAACTGAAAGCATTTGCAAAACGATTTATGCTAAAAGATTTCACATTGAATGTGTGGAACGACTATAGCGAGGAAGAAGGATTAAAGAATTTTGTTTACGAAACCAAGGCAGACCTGGTTGCCATGGCTACCCATGGACGAAGAGGACTCAATCATCTGATGAGTGGAAGCATTGCCGAAGATGCCGTTAATCATATCAACTGCCCTATTTGGACATATAAGATAAGCTAAAAAGATTTTCTTGTGAAAAAGCATATACTATTCCCGGTAGACTTACAGCCGACAAAGTATCATCTGTCAGACTACGCCAATTTGTTGTCTCATGTCGATAACAAAAGATTTTCAGCATTTTTCTTAAAGGATTTTACAAAATCCGCCAAGGGAAAAACCATGATCATTAATGAGCAAGATAAAACTGCTCTGCAGAATTCACTTCAAGACGAAGCGAAGGTATTGGATCTGGATATTAATTTTATTAACAGCCAGTCTAATTCAAGCGGCCTGATGAATCAAAGCAAGTTTGCCGACCTTGCCGTGATTAGCCCGATCACTCATGATAACATGGGTCAATTAATTCAGTCTTTTCCGGATCATTTTTTTGAAGAGATGGGATGTCCTATTTTCCTTACAGAAGATTTGGCTCATTCCTATGAGGAAATTTTGGTGTTGTTTGATTACGATCAATCAGGTCTCGCTGCGCTAAAATCATTCCTCACCATCTTTGGAAATGTATCAAGCAAGAAAAAAGTAACCATCATCACCGTAAGCCCGGACGATGCACCAGAAATACATTTAGAAAAATACCTGGTGAGCTACCTGCAAAAAGTATTTGATGATGTTGGTATTGTGCCATTCAGCAATAAGAATTTAGCTGATCAACTGGTGTCTTATGCCGAAAAATTAAATAAGCCATTATTGGTAATGGGCCGTGCAGCTCTTAACTTTCTAAAGAATAATGAACTTGCCACTAAGATGGCAGATAATCACATGTCTATCTTTTATTCTAACCACTAAGCATGGCATTTGAAGTAAAAGAACAACTATTATGCTATCACTGCGGCCAGGCTTGCGAAGAGCAAGAGTTTAAAAGTGAAGACAAAGTCTTTTGCTGTTATGGTTGTCGCACGGTATATGAGATACTGAACGAGAATAATCTTTGCGAATACTATTCATACGAATCGACACCAGGTGTTAATTTGAACTATGTAAGCGAGGAAACATATGCGTATCTCGATGAGGTTTCCATAAAAAAGAAGCTACTCACATTCAATTCTGAGTCTTTTGCAAAAGTAGAGTTTTTTGTTCCTTCGGTTCATTGTATTTCTTGCATCTGGTTGCTCGAGAATCTTAAGCGGTTGAATAATGGTGTTGTAAAGTCAGAAGTCAACTTTGCTCGTAAGCGCGTATCCATAGATTATAACCCTACTGTAGTTGCACTAAGCGAAATTGCCAGGTTAATGGCTTCATTAGGCTATGCACCACAAATCAATTTAAGTGAAGAAAAAAAGGAGAAGATATCCTCAAAGGATTTACTCATGAAGTTAGCTGTTGCCGGATTTGCATTCGGCAACATTATGCTACTGAGCTTCCCTGAATATTTGGGTTTAGAAGGAACGGAGACCACACTCAAAACTCTTTTCTCCTATTTGAATATAGCACTCGCTATTCCAGTTACATTTTATAGCGGCAAAGATTACTTTACCAATGCCCTGCAAAGTTTCAGGCAACGACAAATTAATATCGATGTGCCCATTGCAGTCGGTCTTGCTGCTTTGTTTTTCAGAAGCGTCTACGATATACTTAGCCAAACCGGTCCCGGTTATCTTGACTCTTTGGCTGGACTGGTTTTCTTTCTATTGATTGGCAGATGGTTTCAAAGCAAAACCTATGAAAGCCTGGCATTTGATCGCGATTTTCGTTCCTATTTTCCTTTGGCTGTTCAAAAGAAGAATGGCGAAGAATGGAATCCCATTGTTATCTATGAATTAGAGAAAGGTGACACCATTCGCGTTCGCAACTGGGAAGTGGTGCCAGCGGATAGTTTGCTGTTAGATACCGAAGCCTATTTCGACTACAGTTTTGTCACTGGTGAATCTAAACCCGTTAAGGTCAAAGCAGGTGAGTTAGTTTACGCTGGTGGTCGGCTTGTAGGTAAGCCAGTATCGATGGTTGTTGAAATGAAAACTTCACAAAGTCATCTCACCAGCTTATGGAACAAAGAAGTATTTCAAAAATCTGAAGAAAGTCAGTATAGAAAAATCATAGATTTAGCAGCAAGGCGTTTTACCTGGGTAATATTAGGTGTTGCATTGATAACGGCTGCGTATTGGTATATAACCGATGCATCGCAAATGTGGTTGGTTCTTACTTCTGTATTGATGGTTGCATGTCCGTGTGCGTTGGCATTGGCTGCCCCCTTCACCTATGGCAACATGTTACGAGTATTCGGTCGTCATGGATTCTATTTAAAAAATGCTGATGTTATTGAACGGCTTTCAAAAATCGATACCATTGTTTTTGATAAAACAGGTACCGTTACCAATGGTGCTGCACAATTGGAATTTGTTGGTGTGATGGATGATCATGAGTTGGCTTGGGTAAAAACATTAACATCATTTTCTTCACATCCGCTAAGTAATTTAATTACCAAATCAATAAAAGTTAACACAATCTCATCAGTCAGCGATTTTTTTGAAAAGCCAGGTCGCGGAATAGAAGGGAAAATAGATGGTCATCACATGGTGGTGGGCGCAGCTAAGTATGTAAACTTCAATGGAATATTACCAGAACTTTCTTCAAAAGTGTTTGTGTCAATAGATGATCAGGTTAGAGGATATTTTAAAATTGAAACATCAGTAAGAGAAGGAATAAAAGAATTGATGCAGTCTTTGAGCTCAAAGAAAGTATCCATGCTGTCAGGAGATTCTGATGCTGATCGGGATCGGATGGAAAAGATTTTTCCTGACAGTGCAGAATTATTATTCCATCAAAATCCACATGATAAGTTAGAATACATCAGTAAGCTTCAGTCGACCAACAATAAAGTAATGATGCTTGGTGACGGGCTGAATGATAGCGGAGCATTGAAACAAAGTGATGTGGGTATTGCCATTACGGACGACACAGGAGTATTTACTCCATCCTGCGATGGTATTTTAGAAGGAAAAAGATTAGGCCAGGTTAATAAGTTCATTTCTTTAAGTCGCTCGGCCACTAATATTCTTAAAATTGGTTTTGGTATTTCGTTTTTCTACAACATCATCGCTTTGTCTTTTGCTGTGAGCGGTCATTTAACCCCATTGACTGCTGCTATTTTAATGCCGATATCAAGCATAAGTGTTGTGGGGTTCTCTACTTTAGCTGTAAATTTGGTAAGCCAAAAGATCTTTAAGCCATGAATATCATTATCGCATTAATTTGTATCAGTCTTACCTTAGCATTGATTTTTCTAGGCCTTTTTTTATGGAGCTTAAAATCGGGCCAGTTTGATGACACCTATGGCCCTTCGGTGCGCATGCTATTTGACGATAAGAAAAAAAAGTGAGCCTGATCAAGAAGAATATCGCCCTGCAATATGGTGCCTCTGTTTTATCTCTAAAAAAAGATGAGATTCTATTCCATGAAGGGGATGCAGCAAATTTTTTTTATCAAGTAGAAGAAGGCACCATAAAAATGGTCACCTACAGTCTTGATGGAAAAGAATTTATACAAGGATTATTTTATCAAGGAGATAGTTTTGGTGAGCCTCCCTTGTTTTGTGATTTTCCTTATCCCGGCTCTGCTACTACACTGATTGACACCAAGATTTTACGAATCCCCAAAGATCGATTTTTTGAATTACTCAAAGATCATTTTGAAATACATGTTCACCTTGATCGCGTTTTGTGTGAAAGGCTCAAATACAAAAACATGATCCTATCCGAAATATCCTTTTACGATCCTGAACATCGCATCCTTAGTTTATTGGGCTATCTCAAATCAAAAGCACCTGCATCAGGTCAGTTGTTTCAGGTTCCACTAACAAGACAGCAACTCGCAGATATGAGTGGAATGAGAGTCGAGACAGTTATCCGCACGATTAAACGCATGGAAGAGACAGGGAAGCTTCAACTTCAAGACCATAAGATTTTACTTTGACAGCAGCGTTCTGATCAAATCCTTCATCCGTCCTATAAAACGACCACAATCAGTTTATTCGCTGATAAAGATCACCTTATTTTTATGATTTGAGTCATAAAGGAGCGTGTCTCTTCGATCTAATTTGCATCAGTAAAAAAGCACCTGACGTGCTCTTTCAAAACCAAAAAAAACTATGAAAAAACTATTATGGTTCTTCGCCACTGTCTTTCTGTTTTTAGCCTGCAGTCCGGGCAAACCGAAAGAAGAAGCCACTGAAAAAAAAGATGAAAACCCAGTGGCTTCCGTTACCGATCTCACCAAAGGGATTGGTCAGATTAAAAATGTTACCCTCCACAATCCACTTGAGTTGGACCGTGTCAATCGGGGTAAATCCATTTATGACATGAAATGTTCTGCGTGTCACAAACTTACCGATCAACGTGTTGTGGGTCCAGGATGGTTGGGTGTTACAAAAACACGTAAACCTGAGTGGATCATGAATATGATTCTGAATGTCGAGGTGATGCTTGACCAGGATCCTGAAGCTCAAAAACTTCTTGAACTCTGTCTTACCCGCATGCCTAATCAAAACGTATCGATTGGTGATGCCCGTGACCTTTTAGAGTTCATGCGTCAGAATGATGGTGAAAAATAAGTAAACCATCACAACACCCAATTCAAAAACCGATTCACTAACCTAAAACTAACTTATATGAAAAAGGTATTATTACCGATACTAACTATGCTTGCATTCTCGTGTAGTCAACCCACCGCAAATACAGAGACAGCAGAAGCGCCAGGCGCTGGACAATCCGCTGTAAAAGATGATACATCCGAACCTGATGTTGTTCGTGTGGCAGTTGGCTCACCCGATCACACTACACTTGTTGCTGCATTAAAGGCAGCCCAGTACGTAGATGCGCTATCGAACGCAGGTCCGTTTACAGTATTTGCACCAACCGATGCTGCTTTTGCAAAACTACCAGCAGGCACAGTTGAGAACCTCGTAAAACCTGAGAACAAAGCTACTTTGCAAAACATACTGGAATACCATGTGTATGTGGGAGCAATACGCGAAGACTATGTACAGGATGGAATGACGTTGAATCAAGTTAATCTGGACAACGTAACACTAAATAAAAAAGACGGTAAAATTACAGTCAATGGTGCCAATGTACTGGGTATAGTAAAGGCATCCAATGGAATCGTATATGTGATAGATGCTGTATTACTACCTCCCGATAAGAAATAATTAAATCAACTATCTATAAATTAATAACTATGAAAACTTACACGATACATCGGGTACTTTCGGTACTCGTAGTTTTAGCCACCGTTGTTCTTTGGCAGGGATGCAAACCTAAGGCACCCGGCAGCGTAATTACAGGTGATGCTGCATCACAGGCTTATGTTGCCCCGGGAAAATATGATGAATTTTATAATGTAGTGTCCGGAGGATTCAACGGACAAATGAGTATCTACGGCCTTCCTTCCGGAAGATTGTTCCGCATTATTCCCGTTTTCTCTCAATTTCCAGAAAATGGATGGGGTTATAGTGAAGAAACAAAACCTATGTTGAATACATCACATGGATTTGTGCCCTGGGATGACTTGCACCATATCTCATTATCTACTACAAAAGGTGAACATGATGGCCGTTGGGCATTTGGAAATGCCAACAACACGCCTCGCGTTGCCCGTGTGGATATGAAGACCTTTAAAACCGTAGAGATTTTGGAATTGCCAAACAGTGGTGGTAATCACTCATCTCCATTCATCACTGAAAATTCAGAATATATTGTTGCTGGAACTCGCTTTAGTGTGCCTGTTGGTGATAATACAGACGTGCCTATCAGTTCCTTCAAGGAGAACTTCAAAGGTTACATCAGCTTTATTTCAATCGATCCTGCAGATGGAGGAATGAAAATTGCTTTTCAGTTGAAAACACCAGGTGTAAGCTTTGACTTGGCTCGTGCAGGAAAAGGTCCATCACATGGTTGGTTCTTTTTCTCTACTTATAATACTGAACAAGCCTACACACTTTTGGAAGTAAATGCTTCACAAAAAGATAAGGACTTTATCATGGCAGTGAACTGGAAAAAAGCGGAAGAGTATATCAAAGCAGGAAAAGGCACAAAATCAAAAGCAAAATATGCTCACAATGTTTGGGATGAAAGTACCCACACCGGAGTATCTACCATTATGGATGAAGTGCTTCAGTTAGATCCTGCCGAATTAAAGGATATCATTTATTTCATTCCTTGCCCTAAGTCACCACATGGTTGTGATACAGATCCTACTGGTCAGTATATTGTAGGTAGCGGAAAGCTCGCAGCATTGATTCCTGTCTTTTCGTTTGCAAAAATTCAAGCCGCTATTGCCAACAAAGATTTTGAAGGTGAGTTTGCGGGTATTCCGGTTATCAAATATGAAGCAGCTCTTCATGGTGAAGTGAAGAAGCCAGGGCTTGGCCCATTGCATACAGAGTTTGATAACAATGGAAATGCCTACACATCTTTCTTTGTGTCTTCTGAAATTGTAAAATGGAATGTAAAAACACTGGAAATTCTGGATCGCGTTCCTACTTATTATTCTATCGGTCACTTGTCTATACCGGGTGGTCCTACTACAAAACCTCATGGTAAATATGTGGTTGCTTATAACAAGATTACAAAAGACCGTTATCTGCCTACAGGTCCTGAGTTAACACAATCCGCTCAATTATATGACATCAGTGGTGATAAGATGAAACTCATCCTGGATTTCCCTACCACCGGTGAGCCGCATTATGCTGAATCAATACCAGCCAGTTTAGTGATGCCTAACTCCGTCAAAATTTATAAAATAGAAGATAACAAACACCCCTATGCCTCCCTGGGTGAAGGAATGACGAAAGTAGAGCGTAAAGGAAAAGAAGTGCACGTGTCTATGACCGCCATTCGTTCACACTTAACACCTGATAATATTGAAGGTGTGAAATTGGGTGATGAAGTTTTCTTCCACGTAACTAACCTTGAGCAAGATTGGGATGTGCCACACGGATTTGCCGTGAAGGGTGCAAACAATGCTGAAATATTAATTATGCCAGGTGAAACAGCAACACTAAAGTGGAAACCTCTGAGCACCGGTGTGTTCCCATTCTATTGCACGGATTTCTGTTCTGCACTACACCAGGAAATGCAAGGCTACATTCGTGTGTCTCCTGCGGGAAGTAACGTTCCTTTAAAGTTTTCAACCGGTAAGATCGAAGACCAGGCAAGTGGCGCAGGTCAGTAGATCACATCCGCCCCGACTTGTCGCGGGCGGTTTGTTTTCATAGTTTACAGGTTGAAGGTCCCGAATACCGTCCTGACTTTACGTCAGGACGGAGCGGGGCTACACTAAAAAAGAATTTTATATGAAGCCACTTAAACCCATATCGCGCGCACTGATTGCAATCGCTGCATTGCTGATGATCAGTGCCTACTTTGTGCCACTATGGCAAATTCTGATGTGGGCACCACAGTATCCCGAAGGACTGGAGATGGACATCTGGATCAATGATATCAAGGGTGATGTAAAAATCATCAGCGCTCTCAATCACTACATCGGGATGAAGCACATTGAAGTGCAGATGTTCCCTGAGTTTACCTACATGATTTATATCGTGGGTTTTCTCATTGCCTTGGGGTTGATCACAGCGCTCGTCAATAAGCGTTTTGTGTTATGGACGTATGTTATTATACTTCTTGCTACAGGCGTTGCTGCTTTGGTTGATTTCTGGCTATGGGGATATGACTATGGCCATAATCTGGATCCCACTGCCGCTATCATATTGCCCGGCATGTCTTATCAACCTCCTTTGATTGGAACAAAACAACTTTTAAATTTTACAGCATTCTCAGGTCCGGATATTGGAGGATGGATTTTTGTTGTATCTGCCTTGCTGGTAATTGGGGTTCTTGTTTTTGAGATTTATAAAAACAAAAAACAAGCATGAGAGTATTGTTAATCATAATGTTTGCTGCAATTACATACGGATGCACCGTTGAGCCCGAACCATTGGCTTACGGAACAGACGTCTGTCACACGTGTAAGATGACCTTGATGGACGATAAGTTTGGTGCCGAGATTGTTACCAAGAAGGGTAAGGTATATAAGTTTGATGATGTCAACTGTATGCTTGGTTTTTATCATTCCGATTTTGAGGAACAGGGAAACGTTGCCCATTTACTTGTTGTTAATTTTGCCCAACCGACAAAATTAATTGATGCCACCAATTCCTGGTATTTAAAGTCAGAGTTAATCAGAAGCCCGATGGCCAGCGGAATAGCTGCCTTTGCTGCTGAAGAAGAATATTTATTGTATAAAAAAGAATGGAAAGCCATATTAATGAGTTGGGGAGAAACCAATACCCAGTTTAAGTAGTATTCGTTTTCAATTTTGAAGCGCCACTCAAAATGAAAAAAGCACAAATAGTTTTTTTTATAGCCATTATTTTGTCTGCCCTCAATACAGAGGCTAGAACAATTTGTGTCGGTCCCACTGAGTCGGTGACTCAAATCAAGCAAGCTATTACCATGGCTCAATCAGGTGATACCATTCTGGTTCGTGCCGGTATCTATCGGGAAGGCAATATCATCTTACAAAAATCAATTGTAATGATCGGTGAAGGATATCCCGTTTTAGATGGGGAGAATGAATATGAGACATTAACGGTCCACACCCAAAATGCTGTCATCAAAGGATTAAAGTTTATTAATACAGGCACAGGAAGTATTGAGGATAAGGCAGCCATAAAAATTCTTGATTCTAAAAATCTTCATATCCTTAACAATCAATTTGAAAATACCTTTTTTGGTATTTACCTAGCCAACTCTTCACACATCTGGATTGAAAATAATGAGTTGAAATCGGAGGCCGAAGCAGAACATCAAATAGGAAACGGCATTCACCTTTGGAAATGTCAGTACATCACCATCAATCAAAATAAAATAAAAGGTCATCGTGATGGTATCTATTTTGAATTCGTAACCAACTCACTGATCACCAATAATTACAGTGAAGGCAATATGCGTTACGGACTTCATTTTATGTTTTCTCACAATGATGAATACCGTGATAATACCTTCATCAATAATGGTGCGGGTGTAGCTGTCATGTACACGAAAGGTGTGAAGATGATCAACAATCATTTTATTCATAACTGGGGTTCTTCCTCCTACGGGCTTCTTCTGAAAGACATCAGCGACAGCTTTGTAACCGGAAATGAATTTGTAGAAAATTCTGTAGGCATTCATGTGGAGGGGGGTAGCCGTATTCTATTCAGAGAAAATGAATTTACCAGAAATGGATATGCTTTCAAGCTGCAGGCGAGTTGCGATGATAATGTGATTGAGCGAAATAACTTTCAGCAAAACACATTTGACCTTGTCACCAACGGCAGTCTTGTATTAAACACCATTGAAAGTAATTACTGGGACCGGTATGAAGGTTATGACCTTAACCGCGACCAGGTTGGTGATGTTCCATACAGACCCATCAGCATGTATGGAATGATCGTGGAAAGAATGCCAACCGCAGTTTTGCTTTGGCGCAGCTTCCTCGTGTTTTTACTGGATCGCGCGGAGAAAGCGATTCCGGTAATCACTCCTGAAAATTTAAAGGATAACTTACCCTCTATGAAGGCTTATGATTTTAATTAATGAATTGTGTAAGAATTTTGGCAAACTCACGGTACTTGACCAGGTAAATCTGAATTTAAGTGCCGGTAAGAGTTATGCCTTGGTGGGGCCAAATGGATCTGGTAAAACCACGCTTATTAAATGTGTATTGGGTATGGTGCGGCCTTCTTCCGGTTTGATTCAATTCAATGGAAAAGATATTGCCAACGAGTGGAAATATCGTGAACAGATTGGATACATGCCTCAGATTGGAAGATATCCTGAAAACATGCGCATCGGAGAGCTGATTGACATGATGAAGAATATCCGCAAGGAAGTGAAGACGGTTGATGAAGAGTTGATCGATGCATTTAAACTTTACAAGATTTACGATAAAAGAATGCACACACTCTCTGGAGGCACACGCCAGAAGGTAAGCGCTTCACTCGCTTTTTTGTTTCATGCGCCTGTGTTGATTCTCGATGAACCCACTGCCGGACTGGATCCTATCTCTGTGGAAATTCTGAAAGAAAAAATATTGCATGAAAGACGCATGGGAAAACTGATGATCATCACGTCACACATTCTCAGTGACCTGGATGAGTTATCTACTGAGATGGTTTACATTTTTGAAGGGAAAGTGCAGTATAACAATTCGATTGAAGCGTTGAAGGAAGAAACCCATGAAACAAGATTGAACAAAGCGGTGACTACCCTGATTAAGCAAAAGGAATTATTGAACTCCATTACCGAACAGCTATGACACGTGTAATACGATATATCTTCAACGACATTTTAAGAACCCGCTTCATTCTTTTCTATACCGGGTTTTTGTTGCTCAGCACCTTTGCCCTTTTTCAACTCGACAGTGATTTTGGAAAGATAGTGTTGAGCCTGCTGAACATTGTATTGATGGTGGTGCCCTTGGTAAGTGTGGTGTTTACCACCATTCATTTTTTCAGTTCTTATGAATTTATAGAGTTGATGCTCGCTCAGCCGATCAATCGAAAAGTAATATTCCTGAGCGAATACCTTGCTGTTGCATCTTCGCTATGCATGGCTTATTTAATAGGTGTAGGTATTCCCTTTATTATGTTTGGAGCAGGGCAAAACGTGATTTCACTTTTAGTCACAGGTGTTTTCCTTACGCTGGTTTTTGTTTCCCTTGCTTTTCTGTCTTCCGTGCTCACACGCGATAAATCAAAAGCAATCGGCATTGCGCTCCTCTTCTGGTTTTATTTTTCTTTGATTTATGATGGTTTCGTATTGTGGATCATCTACAGTTTCAGTGATTATCCTCTTGAGAAAGTAACCTTAACCCTTATCGCATTTAATCCGGTTGATTTGGCCCGCATCATTATGCTGCTGCAACTAGATATATCGGCCTTGATGGGATACACCGGAGCGTTTTATAAAAATTTCTTTGGTAGCAATATGGGCGTGTTGTTTTCTTCCGCCATACTTTTTCTTTGGGCCATCATTCCGATTTATATCGCTTTGAGAATATTTAATAAGAAAGATTTGTAGTTGGATTCTTTATTTTTAATCACTCCGTATGTCCTATTGGCGAATACCTTTTATGTTAGCAGCAGTCTTGAATCTGATCGCTGGCATCTGGGCAGGTTTGATTCGATTGGGATGGGATTTACCCTTCACATCAGTAGCGGTGCATCATGGAGCCATCATGGTGGGAGGATTTTTGGCTACGTTAATTGCTCTTGAAAAAGCTATTCCATTAAAAAAGAAACTTGCCTTTGTTGTACCCGTCATCAGTGCGCTGAGTCTGATGATGGTGGTGCCTGGATATTTTCATGCTGGTTTATATTTTCTGTTGGCAGGTAGCGTTGGCTTGTTCATTATTCATGCGTATTATTTATATCTCCATCCCCGCGACCTTTCTATCATGTTGATGATGATAGGCGCTGGTTGCCTGATTGTTGGGAATGCCATGCTTATCCACAAGCAGTTTTATCCCGCTGCGTTTCCATGGTGGATGGGATTCTTGCTATTCACCATTACGGCTGAGCGAATAGAGCTGTCTAGGTTTTTGCCGGTTTCAGTTAAAATGAAAAATTTGCTACTCGGATTTATGGCGCTTTTTCTTTCAGGCATAATCATCCCATTTCATGGCGTTGGAAAATATCTTTCTGCGATAGCCATGATATGCATTGCCGTGTGGATGTTGCAGCACGATGTCATGCGCATTGGAATAAAAAAAAAGGGCTTAACGAGGTTTTCATCTGTGGCTCTTCTCATTGCCAATAGCTGGTTGATCATTAATGGTGTTCTATTAATAGTAATGCCCGATACGGCCTACTCTTATGATATACTTGTTCATAGCTTTTTTATCGGTTACGCCTTTGCCATGATTTTTGCACATGGTCCGATTATTTTGCCGGGTGTTTTGGGCATCACCAGCAAACCCTTTCATCCTGTCTTATATGCCTGGCTTTTTCTGGTGCAAGGTTCACTTTTGCTCAGGCTTATAGCCGATTCATTTTTTAGTATAGAGTGGCGTAAAATAAGTGGAATGCTTTCTGGAGTTGGTATTCTCTTGTACTTTATTACATTGGTTGTGCTCGTAATTCGTGAGCGCCATCATGTAAAAGTACGCTAGTGCCCTTCTCTTTTTTAAACCTCAATGCTCTCATTAATATTTTCTCTTTTTTCAGACTTATCAAACTCGGTGATAGACTTTTTGAAATGCCGGGCAACAGAACTGATAGCCCACGTGAGAGGCAGTACACCTCCAAGAACAAATATACTTCCTCCAATTATTCTCATCCATGTGAGGGTTTGAAACGTGTCACTGTCAATAAATTCGGCAGAGCGCCCGTACCAAAGTCCTTTTTCTACCACTGCCTGAAATTGTAGAATACCAGCAGGAAATAAATCGAGGAGCACCATCAGCATTAAGCCAATGTTGATGGACCAGAATGAAATGCGCAACGCCTTACCTTTCCAGTATTCACTTTTTGTAATCAGCTGACAGCAGAATATGATGGTGGCGATGGAAAGATTTCCATACACACCCATGAGTGCCGCATGACCATGATTGACGGTGAGGTAGGTGCCATGTTCATAATAATTTGCCAATGGCAAGTTGATTATGAATCCCATCACACCGGCACCAAAGAAATTCCAGAAGTTCACGCCAATTAGAAACAGGAAAACTTCGGGCATTCCGAATTTTTTACTGCTGGCACCATTGCCATTCGATAAGGAAGACTCTACAACAGATGGCAATTTTTGAAAGCGCCATGCTTCCAGTGTAAGTAAGATCAATGGAATAACTTGCAATGTTGAAAAGACAGAACCAAGCGCCATCGTGCCAACTGGTTTTGCATTCCAATAAAAATTATGAGAGATGCCTAATAATCCAGATCCAAGAAAGAGTAGCGTTGCGATGTAAATCACACGTATGGCAGCTTGTTTACTTACCAGTCCCATCAGCACCATAAAATATCCCACGAGCACCGTGGTGAATACTTCAAAGAATGCTTCGGCCCACATATGAATCACACACCAACGCCAGAAGTCTGCAATAACAAAATTAGTTTTAGGTGTTGCTACGAATCCTGATAGCAACAAAACAAGAATGCTGCACGTAGAGTATACCAGCCAATTAGGCAACTGCCAAGGTTGACCAACTTTGATAGCCGGTTTCAATGCTCTATATAAAGTGCCACACCAGGTTGCCAGCACAACGAAGAGAAGGACTTGCCATAATTTTCCGGGCTCAACATATTCCCATCCCTGATGACCAAACCAGTACCAGTTTTTAAAGATGCCGAGCGGTCCCGCATAAATTCCTACCATGGAGCCAACTCCTAAAATCACGATCAATACAAAAATCAAATTGATGAGAGAACGTTGATTGGCTGGTTCTTTCGGAGACAATAGCGGTGCAATAAAAAGTGATGCCCCAATCCAGCAGGTTGAAATCCAGAGAATAGAAAGTTGTACGTGCCAGCTGCGTGTAATTGTAATAGGAAGGATGGCGCGGATATCATAACCAAAGAAGGTTGTGAAATTAAGAAAATCATGAACGGTTAAAATACCTGCCAGCACCTGTATGATAAAGAGTAAAATGGCAACATAAAAATATTTATAAGTTGCCTGTTGAGAAGGAGTGGGCTGAAATTTGGAAACGCCTTCGCTGGTCATAAGTGGACCCGAATTTTCGGTGTATGCAGAATCGTTTAACTTTTCAAGGCGACCATGGTAATAAAGTACAATACCCAGACCGAGCATCAATCCTAATGATCCTACAATCGTCCAGATAATAACAGAAGGTGAAGGTGTATTGCCTGCATCGGGATCATAAGGCCAGTTGTGTGTATAGCTATAATCTTTTCCGGGTCGCTCCACACCGCATACCCATGATCCCCAATAAAAGAAAGCGGAGAGCTGCCTGATTTCAACATCGGTTTTGATATAGTTGGCGGGAGCAAAAGATTTCTTACCATTTCCTTTAAAAATATCAAGGTAATATAGGGTCAGTTGTTCGCAGGCATAAGCTTGTGCTTCTGTAAGTTTCACCTGGTTATCAGACGATGAGTATTTATTCTCTTTGATCTCTTGTTGAACCAACGTGTTCGCCCCATGCCAAGCCATTTTTGTCATGTCTGGTTGATTTGCATAGAATTCGCGCATGTAAAAAGCAACCTGGTGGAGAGCCTCAGCCGTATAGTCGGGCCCACGATTGGCACCATCTCCAAACATACTTCCATACTCCATCAGGGCATATTTCTGAAAAACCGCCTGACCATCCAGAATATCTTCCTGTGAGAAGACAGACTCACCACGCTCACTTACGAAATCAGGAATGGGAGGTGCTTTGTAATAAGTTTCATAGCCAATCAAGGCTACTCCTGTTAAACTGATTACTAAAATAAGAGTAATGGGAATCCACCACTTGCGTGGATTCATCAGGAACTGAATAAAATTAGCTTGCATACTAATGGGTTTGGGGCGAAGCTATTCCCATTTCCGACCTGCTTTTATGAGTCTAATCATAAGGAGGATAGAAATTAATTAGAACCTTGTACTTTTAATGCAGCTTATGAATTTGTTTTTTAATTATGCTGAAGGATATGAAAGAAATTATAGATCGGGAAGATGTTATTTTATTGGTGAATCGCTTTTATGATAAAGTAAAACAAGACAATTTATTGGGCCCTTTGTTTGCCCATGTAGATTGGCCGCATCATTTGCCCATCATGTATAGTTTTTGGTCATCCATGTTGTTAGGTGAGCAGAGTTATAAGGGCAATCCTTTTCAAAAACATGTTGGCCTGGCGATTACCGCTTCGCATTTTGATCGATGGATCGAATTATTTAATCAAACCGTGAATGAAAACTTCATTGGGGATAATGCGATTGAAGTAAAAGACCGAGCCCGTAGTATTGCCGGTGTATGGCAATACAAATTGGGCTTGTCAAAATACGGAAGTTGAAATAAAATTTCTTTTCTGATTAATCTTCTAATCCGATCATCATAAAGGCACCCCAATAGATAGGTTCTGGATAGTCGAGTCGCAATTCTTTCTTTGCGTTGACGAAACTCTGACGAAGATTATTGGTGAGCAGCCATTTCTTATAGAAGTTCAGAATAAGTTTTTGGGTTGCATCATCATCTACTTTAAACATACTCATGATTAACACTTTTGCACCGGCCACCAGAAAAGCCCGTTGCAAACCATACACACCTTCTCCGTTTGAGATGTCTCCTAATCCTGTTTCGCAGGCACTTAAGACGACCAGGTCTGTTTGATCCAGATCCAGACTCATTGCTTCATAAGCCGTGAGAATACCACTTTCCAGATTGTAGTTGTAATTGGTTTTGTTTAAAATATCACCGGCACCGGAAAGTAATAGGCCGGTTTTCATGAGCGGGTTTTCTGTCATTTGCGCTTCGCTCTCGGTGAGTTCGGCAAGTTCATCCTGACTAACAGACTTAGTATAGAATCCATGTGTAGCAATGTGAAAAATTTTAGGGCTCGATAAACTCTTCACCTGATCTTCGCTTGCCAGAGCTTCGACATATTCATCAGTAGCCCATCCATTTTTCTTAAGCAGGGCTTGTAATTCATCCACTTCTTTTTCAGTTCCAGGTAATGAGGGAACATTTCTTCGCGTGGAAGCAGTTAAATAAAATGTAGGATTTCCAAACATGGTAGCTTTATTTGCCGAAGCTGGTTGCTTCTTCTTGATCTTCCGCAGGTGAAGATCCTTCGTATTGCTAACCATAACAATGTTAGAGTTATCGATCACAAATCTTCCATCCGGTGTAGGAATGGCCTCCAGGTTGATTTGATTATAGACACCATCAGGAGATAAATAGACAGTTGCGTTGGTTCCGATTTGATTCTCAATAGGCTTCCAGAATATTTTATACGAGTAATCATCATCCATTTTATTAATGATGGCGTTGCGATAATAACTCAAATACCTTTTTTCCATTCGTTTTCCATCAGGCAAGATGATCGCCTTGGGCCGTGAATTATCACTCTTTACATATAAGGCGACATAAACTACTGAATCTGTAAAAGAATGATCGAAGTGGCGGTAACGAATCATTTCAATGGCCACCTCATTTTTGTTTAGTGCTTTCTGCACATTTCCATAACCAATTTTTTTGTTATCAAAGCTCTGACTGAATAACTCAGATTTTTCACTGATCTCACGCTCTAATACTTCAATTTCAGCCGTGAGCGCATTTGGATCAATGCCGTTTTCTAAAAGTTGTTCCGTACTCATTGATAATGCTATGGTTAAGAATTCTTTTTTCTGAATCCACTGCAGGTAAGAATTCTTAAGTGTTTCATCATTGCTTGACAATATGCGTTCACGGATCTTAATGGATGAACTGAGGAGTAGAGCCTTGGTCAGCAATTGATAGTCATACACTTTTCCGGTGAGGTCTCGGAAATCTTCGAGCTGACTGAAGGCAAGCGTATTATAGAATTCGAAATCGCCTTTGATCGTATTCCAATACTTAGCTTTTTCTCGTTCGCTCAATGCAGGAAAATATTGTTTAATGAACGTGTCATAATTATTAAGGGCCTGTTCTATGTTTGACTTGGCTCGTTTAAAGTTGCCCTCCATGAAATATACTTTTGCTTGCTTGGAGAGAATCTTTACATACTCAGGATGGGTACGATTGAAATATGTTTCATAGATCTTACGGGCTTGCGTATAGAACTCTTCTGCTTTTTCATAATTTTTTGTTTGATAGAAAAGATCACCTGTTAACGTGTATATCGAGGCAGCATTGATATTGGTTTTAGTGCCGGTTTTGTTTCTCCAGATTGCTTCTGCTTGTGTCAGAGCTGATACGGCATCGGAGAATTTCTTTTCTGAGATCTTTACGATCGCCACACTTTTTAAAATGTCGGCATACTGCGGGTTCTCTTTTCCTAACCGGGCGCCCATGATTTCCTGGGCCTCAAACAATATTTTTTCGACCTCACTGGCCTTATCACCCTTGTAAAACTTAATAACACCTAATTGGGCAAGTGATTTGGCTACTTCAATGTGATAACGACCAAATTGTTTCTCCTGACTTTCAAGAGCCTTTTGAATATTACGTTCTGCATT
This sequence comes from Cytophagales bacterium, assembly GCA_031416795.1. Classification (GTDB taxonomy): domain Bacteria; phylum Bacteroidota; class Bacteroidia; order Cytophagales; family Cyclobacteriaceae; genus ELB16-189. The sequence goes on from JANOUH010000516.1 coordinate 23,615, forward strand.
ATCATAGTCACCGATGGCATAGTCGATATCACTTTGTAATTTATAAGTAGGGGCCGTTTTTGTTGACTTTTCTCCGTATACGCTGGTAGCAATTTTAGTTGCTCGGTCTGCAATTTTAGAGGCTTCCGTATAATCTCCTTTTGCCAGAGAAAGTTTGCCCATGTTAATCAAGGGATCAATCAGACGGACCGAACTTGTTCCATATAGCTTTTCATACTCGCTCATTAATTTTAGAAGAAGTTCCTGCGTGGCGGAGTATCGGCCTAGTTGAATATACAAACTCGATAATTCGTTGGCAGTATTCAGATCGTCCGTACCTGAAATTTTATCAGCCTTGCTAATGATTCTGGCAGAACGACTGAGTGCATCTTCGGCCTCATCAAACAGTCCTTTGATTCCCAGCAGCGTGGCTTGTGTCTCTATGGCATGAATCAGATAGATTTTTTTCGATTCATCTTTCCTGAATTCTTCCAGAATTTTCAAGGATTTATTTAAGTTATCATCGGCCTTTTCATATAATCCAAGTTTTATCTGAAGTTTAGCAATGTGGTCCAATTCAATGCCATATTGATAATCTTCATCACTGTATTTAGAACGTGCAAGGAATGTAGCTTTTTCAAGGGTCTGATTTGCTTCAGCATATTTATCAGTTAATTCATATAAGGAAGCAATGTGATTTAAGATCTCCAAATGGTCTTTATGCCAGGCTCCGATCTGTTTGGAAATTACTTTAGTGTAACTCTCGTCATAGATGCGAGCAGCCTCGTTAATTTTATTTGTATTATCGAGATAAAAGTTAGCCAGCTTCAATTTTGCCAGATGCACCTCCGGTGCTTCTTCTCCAAACAAACCAGTCTTAATGTCGATGATATCGTTAAGATATTTTTCAGCGTTGCTATAATTTTTTTTGAATAGAGCCAGGCCGTAGAGAAATTCGGATACGTTAGCAGTCACCATGTTATTCCGTGGCAGTGAGGTGGTATTTGCGATGAGATTGTTGGCGTCTGTTTCCAGGGTGGTTGTTTTATTTTTATCCAATCGCGCGTCAAATTCCACGGCTTTCAACCGAACGCGGTAGATACTGACTGGTTTGTAATTCTTATTAATCATCTTTTCATATTCAAGCTTGGTGTTGAATAAGGCAGCGGATCGATCATCTCTTTGCAGTTGCTTGATAGTCTCTTCAAAAATACCCATGGCCAGGTAATGCGTGGGCTTATGTTTTGTTTTAAGATTAGCTAAGGTTGTACTGTATTCAAGTTCTTTGGGTAAATTTTCGTTTCCATTTTCAATCAATACATTGGCATTAAGAAACTGATTTTTAACATAAGCGATGGTTGACTCGCCCATATATTTCCTGATCCAATTGGCGGCAAACACAAACACAGAGTCAGAACTTTTTAAACTTCCCTGTTTACCGTACGCATTTCCAAGCAGTGTTGCCAGTCTTGCATATTCATTGTATCGTGCTGCAATTTCTTCATCGGAAAGTTTTCTGCTGCTGAGGTTTCCTTTGCTGTCAATAATCGTCTCTTGTTTTACAGCGCGCCCCACATAAAATTTCTCTTGCTCTTTAAGTATCTCTATCGCTTCATTGTAAAAGCCTTGTCCTGTTAAGGCTTCTGCCAGTGCTGTACCCCATTGGGCTTTAACAATATCGGTTACATGAGCGTCTCCATCGATGAATTTTTTGGCATTAGCTAAATAACTTCTTGCATCAGCATAAGAACCGTTGATGTTGTGCAACTCGGCCCCACCAATGAGAATCATGATGTGTTCAAGACTGCTCTCCTGATTAATGGAAATACTGGTATTGATGGCTGTATAAAGGTTTGACTCAAATTCTGAAATGTAGCCTGATGCCAGATTATATTTTGCATTAAGCAAATAATAGATAGGTGTATAAACGTTGTGCTTGCCAAGTTTTTTAAAGGCCTTCGATTTAAATTTTTCTAAAGCACTAATCGCTTTGGCATAATCCCCAAGTTCATAACTGGACTCTGCCGATTTAAGCATCTTATCATACTTGCTTTGGCTTTTCACCTCGCCAGAACTGAATAAAACCAATGCAAGCAAGGATAATAGAATGCGTTTCATAGTTTTTAAAATTTTCCAATTTAAAATTAATCATTTCTTTTTGCTGATGCCACTTTTGAAAAACCTAATGGATAAACGAAATGACGAGATACAATGAAAAAAGAGATTTGAATAAAAGGGTAATTATTCACCCAATAAATTCAAAAGGATTTTTTTTGCTGATTCTGAAACGGGTGTTCCTGGCCCAAAAATACCCATCACACCGCTTTGATAGAGGAATTCATAATCTTTAGGGGGTATCACTCCACCCGCTACTACTTTGATGTCGGGCCTTCCGATTTTTTTTAATGAATCTATCAGTTGCGGAATCAGTGTTTTATGGCCAGCAGCAAGGCTTGACGCTCCAATTACATGCACGTCATTTTCTGCTGCTTGCTTCGCAACTTCTTCAGGTGTTTGGAAAAGAGGGCCTATATCAACATCGAAACCTAAATCAGCAAAACCGGTGGCGATGACTTTCGCTCCGCGATCGTGTCCATCTTGTCCCATTTTTGCTATTAGAATTCGCGGCCTGCGCCCGTCTAATTCAGCAAAACGATCGGAGAGAGCACGAACTTCTTCCAGTTCCTTCTGATTTTTCATTTCACCCGAATATACACCTGAAATAGATCTTATGGTTGCTTTATAGCGTCCGAAGGCATTTTCTAAAGCTAATGAAATTTCACCGAGTGTTGCTCTGCAACGTGCGGCAACAACAGCAAGTTCTAATAAATTTCCAATTCCATTCTTTGCTGCCTGCTCTATGGCGTTCAGTGCTGCGTCTACTGCATCCTGATTTCTTTCTTTTTTTAGTCGCCCTAATTTTTCAATTTGTTCTTTCCGCACCGCTGCATTGTCTACGTCCAGAATATCAAAGTCAGGAACTTCATCAGTCTGATAACGATTCACTCCTATAATGACATCACGGCCAATATCAATTCTTGCTTGCTTGGCTGCAGCGGCTTCTTCAATGCGCATTTTTGGAATCCCACTTTCAATGGCACGTGTCATGCCACCCAGTTCTTCAACTTCTTCAATGAGCAACCATGCTTTGTTCACCAGTTGTTCAGTTAAATACTCTACATAGTATGAGCCCCCTAAAGGATCAACTACTTGGGTAACTCCTGTTTCTTTTTGAATGAATAACTGTGTGTTGCGTGCAATGCGTGCTGAGAAATCAGTTGGTAATGCAATCGCTTCGTCTAAAGAGTTAGTATGTAATGATTGTGTGCCACCTAACACGGCCGCCATGGCTTCAATGGTGGTACGTGTTATGTTGTTGTATGGATCTTGCGCAGTCAAACTCCAACCTGAAGTCTGACAATGTGTGCGCAATGCCATGGACTTGGAATTTTTCGGTTGAAATGATTGAACCATTTTGGCCCACAGCACACGACCCGCGCGCATCTTGGCAATCTCCATAAAGAAATTCATACCGATGCCCCAGAAAAAAGAAAGACGAGGAGCAAAGTCATCAATAGCGATTCCTGCTTTCAATCCGGCACGAATGTATTCTAATCCATCCGCTAAGGTATAAGCAAGTTCGATATGTGCAGGAGCGCCTGCTTCATGCATATGATAGCCGCTGATGCTGATGCTGTTGAATTTGGGCATGTGCTTCGAGCAATACGAAAATATATCTGAAACAATGCGCATGGAAGGAGCAGGAGGATAGATGTACGTATTGCGCACCATGAACTCTTTCAGAATATCATTTTGGATGGTGCCATTCAGTTGATGAGGTTTCACACCTTGCTCTTCGGCTGCGACAATATAGAAAGCCATGATGGGTAGCACTGCCCCATTCATTGTCATCGACACCGACATTTTATCCAATGGAATCTGGTCGAATAATATTTTCATATCCAACACAGAGTCGATGGCAACACCGGCTTTGCCAACATCGCCCGCTACCCGTGGATGATCCGAATCATAACCACGATGTGTGGCAAGATCAAAGGCAACGGATAATCCTTTTTGGCCAGCAGCAAGATTTCTCCTATAGAATTCGTTGGATTCTTTTGCTGTAGAAAAACCTGCATACTGGCGGATCGTCCATGGCCTTACCGTATACATCGTAGCATACGGACCTCGTAGGTAAGGAGCAATGCCTGCCGAAAAATTCTTTATGGAGTTATTCTTTACATCTTCACCTGTAAGTTCTGATTTTACCTCAATTTTTTCTGGAGAAACCCAGGGTTCGTGCTGTCCTGATTTTTCCTCAGGGTTGAATTGATTGAATTTAATTTTTGAAAAGTCGGGCTTCGTCATTTCATCAGGGATTGAAATTTATTCCATGCCTTTTCAGAAAGCTGACTGGTGAGAGAATCAATATAATACGATCCTGCTGTTGGATCAGCCACTTTTGAGAAATGAGATTCTTCGCGCAGGATAGATGAAACATTCCGGGCAATTCTGCTCATCGTTTCATTGTTATGATCCTCAGGTTCCACTGTTAAACTATCACAACCTCCTGCAATGGCGGCCATGGCCGAGGTGGTTGATTTAATCATATTACCATGAGGTTGAAAAATATCGTTCATCCACAGGGTCGAGTGTGCATGAATATGAATGGGCCTCGTATTGGTAATGCCGTAAGCACCTCTTACCTGACGCCACAAATTTCGTAATGATTTTATTTTGGCAATGTCAAGAAAAAAATCTGTACCAACGGCAACTGAAAATAAAATCTGATCAAGTATAATTTGAGCACTTATATTTTTTTCTGATAAGGCATCCATCAATTGAACAGCTTTATTCAGCGACTGAGCAATTTCATCCACCGCGTCTTCTTGTTGCTCAACGATAATTCCTATTGAATAGAATTGAGACCATCGGGCAAAGCTCTGAACAGTGTCAGTAAAATTTTCAGGAATGCTTCGCCAGAAAACGCAACCGCTTATTTCCTTTTTATCGAAATTACTTTCTGCGAAAAGGCGAAAATCGTTAAGCCATTTGCTCGAAGCTTCATTTGCCAGAAATGAAATGGAGCAGTCAGTTAAGCTAATTTTATTTAATAGAATCGCTGGATTTAATTCAAGTGACGGGCAATCGAATAATATCCCATCAGCACCAGAGTTTAAATAGGAAAGGGCAATTTCATTTGCCTTTTTTTCATCGGAAACTAGAATCTTTGGCATGTTTACCCAACCCCTGGCACCGTAGTGTGGATTTGAAGATGCTTTCAACAATGAGTAACTACTCTCTTCTTTTTGATCATTAGTGTAAAAGGGACGAATTTCGAGGTTTCCTTTTTTGAGACTAAGTTTTTCATTTGGATCGATCCCCTCCAACTCCTGACGGGCCACTTTCACCCAATCCTCATAAGAAGGAAAAGTAAAAGGAAAGTCGGGAGAGCTGTTGGAATTTTTGGAGTTCATGATTAGAGTGAAATAGTCCTTTCAAGTTGAATTTTAGTTCTGATGAATGCAATTATTTTATGATTTTACTCAGGTTTCTTGCGCAAAAAGAATCTGAATAAGCAAGCGCAATATTTGTTTTTTTGTTCTTTAATTTTTTTACACCTTTGTCTCCCTCCCAAAAAATATAAGAGGATTTTCATCAAAATTGATAGCTTTTTTTAAATGGTAGTTGACTGCGCAACGGTATGGAGTGATTGTCTCGAAATAATTCGACAAGAAGTTGACGAGCAAAACTTCAATACGTGGTTCAAACCGATAAGTCCGCTTAAAAGCGAGGCTGATGTGCTCACGATACAAGTACCTTCACAGTTCTTTTACGAGTGGCTCGAAGAACATTATGTTCCTGTGTTGAAAAAAGCGATTCATCAGGTAATGGGACCTAATGGAAGACTGGAGTATTCTGTTGTAGTGGATAGTGGTAATCACAAGAACCCTCCATTAATGGTGAATTACCCGAATGGAAACGGAACGAAGCGTTATCCATTTCAGGCAACCAATGGTGCGTCCCATGAAGATTATTCTCCTTTCAGCTTTAAAGCACTTAATCCGCAAACGGTCAATTCAAGACTTAATCCAAGTTATACGTTCGATAATTTTGTTGAAGGTGATTGTAATCGTCTTGCGCGATCTGCCGGTGTGGCGGTTGCGAAGAAGCCCGGTGTTACATCATTCAACCCATTAATGCTATATGGTGGTGTTGGTGTTGGTAAAACTCACCTGGTGCAGGCGATCGGAAACGAAATAAAAAGAAACCTGCCTGAAAAAATTGTTTTGTATATCGATCAAAATGATTTTACCAGTCAGTTTTTGAATGCCCTTCAAAATCATAAGATACAGGAGTTCCAAAATTATTATCTGCAAGTTGATTTGCTGATCCTCGATGACGTGCAGTTTTTGGCAGGTCGTGAGAAGACGCAGGAAATGTTCTTCCATATTTTCAATCAACTTCATCAATCAGGCAAGCAGATCATCATGACCAGCGATTGCCCTCCCCGAGATTTGAAAGGATTTCAGGAAAGATTGCTATCGCGCTTTAAATGGGGACTTACTGCGGATCTTCAAGAACCCGATTTTGAAACCAAGCTGGCCATCATTCATAATAAGATGCAGTCGGATGGAATTGAAATTCCAACAGAAGTGGCCGAATATCTTGCCTACAGCGTTGATACAAACCTTCGCGACATGGAAGGGGTGTTGAACTCATTACTGTTTCATGCCACCTTGCTCAAAAAAGATATCGATCTTGAATTGGCCAAAGAGGTATTGAAAAATATCGTGAAGGAAATTCAGGCCGATGTGAGTGTCGACTTTATTCAAAAAACGGTTGCTGATTACTTCAAGGTAAGCCTTGACCAGATGAAGAGTAAAGTGAAGAAGCGCGAGATTGTCATTCCACGACAGGTGGCTATGTATTTCTGCAAGCGTTACACACAACTTACCCTTGCTTTAATTGGAGAGAATTTCGGTGGCCGCGATCACAGCACCGTTATTCACGCACTCGAGTCAGTAGAAGACATGATGAAGACTGATGCCAACTTCAAGAACAGTGTGGATGAACTCACCAAAAAGTTCAAGACCCGGATGACGGGATCAAATTAATTTCTTCTTTCTTATTGTATATAGAACGAAATAGGTACCTCCTGTTTTGAACTGTTGATACCGACCATATACACACGACCTTTATACTTGCTGAAGAACTCAATTACATCCTGAGGATCTTTCACGCGCTGACGGTTAATGTATACGATGGTGTAGTTTTCCTGGAGACCAAGTCTTTTGAAAACCCCGTCTTTGATTTGGAAAACTTTTACACCGTAATCCACTGCTTCCAGGCTAGCACCCGTGGTAGCGTCAATATAGATTTTGCGTTTCACCAGGTTGGTATCCCCATTCTTGTTTAACAATGTTAGTGTGGTTGTGCTTGGTTTATTATTTCGTAAGAATGTCACCGTGATCTTATCACCAGGATAGCGATAGCTTAACTCTTCTTCAAAGGCACTTTCGCTGTTAATTTCAATATTATTGATTTTAGTAATGATGTCACCCTCCTGCAAACCTGCATCATCGGCTGCACCTGCACGATCAACTTTTCCGACAAGGACACCTTTAAATTCTTTCACATCCCTATTCAGGTCATACTTCTCCGCATTCTGATAATCATACTCAACCACTTTGCCACCAAAAATTGCTTTTTGAGGAACTCCGTGTTTAATCAAATCATCCACCACTTTTTTAGCAATGTCGATGGGCACAGCAAACGCATAACCTGTATACGATCCGGTGCGGGAAAGTATAGCCGTATTTATTCCGACCAAATCACCGTTTTTATTGACAAGCGCTCCACCGCTATTACCCGGGTTAATGGCAGCATCGGTTTGAATGAATGATTCAATAGGAAAGCGTGCATCAACGATATTGATTTTGCGGCCTTTGGCACTTACAATACCAGCGGTAACAGTTGAGGAAAGAGAGAAAGGATTACCAACAGCCACTACCCACTCACCCACAGAGAGATTCTTTGAACTTCCGATCGTGACCGCAGGTAAGTTGGTTTCTTTGATTTTTAGTACCGCGAGATCCGTAGAAGGATCCGTTCCGATAAGTTCTGCCTCGTATGATTTTTTGTTATAGAGAACTTGAATTTTGTCGGCTGTCTCAATCACATGATTGTTCGTTACGATGTAACCATCAGATGAAAATATTACACCCGATCCGCTGCTCACTTGTGTTTGCGATCCACCTCCGCCAAAGAGAAGATCCCAATAAGAGTATGCGGGGCTCCCTTGTGAAATACTGTTTATATAAACTACGCTGGGAGTCGCTTTGCGTGCTGCCAGACTGAAATCCACGACTTCGGAAGGATTGCTTTCCGCTGAAGAAGGCTCGATAATATTAGGGCGAAATGATTCTGAGGGTTGATAATCAGAAACCTGATATTGTTTTTCTTTTTGCTGGCGAGATTCTTTTTCTTCCTGATAGGTGAAAAAGGTATACGCTCCGGCAAGACCGGCAATAAACGCAACAACAATAGTCTTTAACATATTCATAATACCAAATTTAGTATTCCAACGATCGATTCAGTCAGATGTTACCTCGGTTAACAATCTTCTTTAATTCAAAAATTATCCCAAAAATAAAAAACCGGAAGGTTTGTCAGTATTTTTTGTGGCTTGCAGCCTCAACCGGATACCCTTACTTTTGTATGCTATGGGTATTCGTTCAGTACTTGCAAAACCCTTCGCGGCATATATCGCAAAGGAAACAAAAGAATGGTCATTTAAACCCGTTCAATATCAACATCAGGTTTTTAATCATATTATTGACGGGGGAAAGGGCACTCTTTTCGGAAAGGATCATGGGTTTGAATCTATTCGCACCCACGAAGATTTTGTTAAGCAAGTACCCATTCGTGATTATGAAGACCTCAAGCCCTATGTAGAAAAGGTATTGCATGGAGAGTCAGATATTTTATGGAAAGGCAAGCCCGCCTATTTTGCAAAAACTTCAGGAACTACCTCCGGCACTAAGTACATTCCTATTACAAAAGAGTCTGTTCCCAATCATATCAACAGCGCCCGCAATGCCTTGTTAAGTTATGTGCATGCAACAGGAAATGCATCCTTTCTGGATGGTGGTTTAATATTTCTTTCGGGGAGTCCGGTGCTTGATGAGAAGGCAGGAATAAAAACAGGAAGACTTTCAGGCATTGTAAATCACCATGTGCCCGGTTATCTGCGCACCAATCAAAAACCAAGTTATGATACCAATTGCATTGATGATTGGGAAACAAAGTTGGATAAGATCATAGACGAGACGATCCATGAAGACATGACATTGATCTCGGGCATTCCGCCTTGGGCACAAATGTATTTTGATCGCATCGTGGCGCGCACAGGCAAAAAAGTAAAAGATGTGTTTCCCAATTTTTCCATGTTTGTTTATGGCGGTGTGAATTTTGAACCTTATCGTGCGAAGTTATTTGAAACGATTGGAAAAAAAATTGACTCCATAGAAACCTACCCGTCTTCGGAAGGATTTATTGCCTACCAGGATTTACAGCATGCTGAAGGATTACTCTTATTATTAAACTCGGGAATATTTTTTGAATTCATTCCCACTGAAGAATACTTCAACGACAATCCGCGCAGACTTTCCATTGAAGAAGTAGAGCTTGGAAAAAATTATGCGGTGATCATCAACAGCAATGCGGGCTTGTGGGGTTATTCCATTGGAGACACCGTGAAGTTTGTTTCTAAAAACCCATATCGGATTGTAGTGAGCGGAAGGATCAAACATTTTATTTCTGCCTTTGGCGAACACGTCATTGGTGAAGAGGTGGAGAAGGCGATGAAGTTCACCATGCAAAAATTTCCGGAAGTGGAGTTGGTAGAATTTACCGTAGCACCCAATGTGGCACCTGCCGAGGGAATGCCACACCACGAGTGGCTCATTGAGTTTGCCAATCCGCCAAAGGATTTAGCAGCATTTTCATTGGAACTGGATATTCAACTTCGTGGCCTTAATGTGTATTATGATGATCTGATTTCAGGCAACATCCTACGCACACTCATCATCGCACCGCTTCGTAAAAATGCTTTTATCGACTACATGAAATCGCAAGGCAAACTCGGAGGCCAGAACAAAGTGCCCAGGCTCGCCAACGACAGAAAGATTGCCGGGGAGCTGATAAAATTGAAATCCTGATCGACACAAAGAAATTACCGGATGTGTAAGTCGTTAAATTTTTTACAATTAAATAAGTACATTGAAAACAGTTTTTCCAAATAGGAATCACTTTCTCAATTTTCCATTTTGTACTTATCAATTGATACTGAAATAATCTTAGCCATTCATAATTATCAATCGAATGAAAAAAAACAATTCGCGAAGAGACTTTATTAAAAAGTCGGCACTTGCCTTAGGAGCATTTGCTATCGTACCTCGTCATGTGTTAGGCGGAAAAGGATTTATCGCTCCCAGCGATATGCTCACCAAAGCAATCATTGGCGTTGGTGGTATGGGCCGGGGA
>JANOUH010000517.1:0-3688 GCA_031416795.1 Cytophagales bacterium
TGAAAACTTTCGCACGTGTCGTGCCCCGATGGAAGCGCACAATGCGGGTGGTGAAGATGTCGTGTTTATTGATATCGATGCAGATGCTGCAGGTATGTGTGCAGGTGGTTTGTATAATCACAAGCTTGATCTCGGTGTTGTCATTCGCTTTCCGAAGAAACAATTGCCGTGGTTAAACAACTGGCAACATTTCGGCAAAGGTGAATATGTAGTAGGCATTGAACCTGCCACCAATCCGGTCAACGGACAAGCGAAAGCACGGGCGCAAAATCAACTCATCATGCTGGCACCTGGTGAAACATTAAACTATGATGTAGAACTGGAAGTAGTAACCGGTGGTGATCAGAATTTGAATGAACTTCTTAAAAAATAATTTATAAAAGCACATCCGATGAAAATAACAAAAAAGGAAGGCCTCGCAGCAAAAGCCTTAGAACAAGGAAAGGGAATATTAAGATTAGCTCCTACATGGGTGCCGCGTTCATTTTGCGTGCCAGGCAGGAGAATAAAATTACATCCAGATGATTACTATGTACTCGGTGGAAATCGCGGAGGTATTGATGAACGCTGGTTATCATCCACAACACCTGCCAAGAACGGTCCGCTCACCGGAGAGTTTGAAGGCCTGAGTCCGGTGGTGTTTAAAGATGGCGACAGCGAAGTATTGTTGTTATTGAAAGATGTGATCGATGAATTGAAAGGAGCTATTATCGGAGACCGTCTATGGAACCAGCATAAAAGCTGGCCGATGTACTCGAAGTTTTTTGATAACATGGGACCGCTTCCTCATCACGTTCATCATAATGATGAGAAGGCTGCACTCATTGGTCAGCTGGGAAAACCAGAAGCCTATTATTTTCCACCACAATTGAATAATCATGGTGGCGATTTTCCGTATACATTTTTTGGAATTTCTCCGGGCACCACGAAAGCACAAATCCGTGAGTGTCTGGTCAACTTTACAAAAGGCGATAACAAGATCACCAACTATTCATCCGCTTTCAAGCTGGAGCCAGGCACAGGCTGGGATGTACCTCCGGGAATGCTTCACGCACCGGGCAGTATGTGTACCTACGAACCACAAAAAGCTTCGGATGTTTTTGCCATGTATCAGTCATTGGTGAATGAAGCGATCATTCCAGAAGAACTGTTGTGGAATGGAACACCTAAAGATAAGATTGGTGATTATGATGAATTGATTGACGTGCTCGACTGGGATCTCAATACGGATCCGAATATTCTTCAAACCCGCTTCATGGCTCCGAAGCCTGTGCGTTCCATCGATGAAATGAAAGCGCAGGGATATGTGGAGAACTGGGTGTGTTATAAATCCGATGCGTTTAGCGCGAAAGAACTTACGGTGGCACCGGGTGCAACAGTTACAATAAAAGACAGCGCAGCGTATGGTATCATTGTGATGCAGGGACATGGTACCATGGGCGTGTGGAACATTGAAACTCCGGCTTTGATCCGGTATGGCCAATTGACCAATGATGAATTTTTCATCACTGAAAAAGCAGCAAATGAAGGTGTTAAGATTACGAATCCATCGGCCAACGATCCGATTGTGATACTCAAACATTTTGGCCCAGACAATCCCGATCTTATTCTATAAACCTTAAACTACGAGCTTTTATCTTTAAGCTTTGTGCTTTAAGCTTTCTGCTTTAAACTTTTTACTTTAGACTTTCCACTTTAAACTTTCTACTTTCCACTCTAAACTTTCCCATTATGCCAGAAAATAATTATCCCAAACTTCACAATGCCACATGGCCTGGCGTTGTAGGAAAAGGTCCTGATTCAGAGCCCGCTATTCCATTCGACACGATGCTTCAACTAACCGCCAATGCGGAAGTGAATGGCGTTAAGTTCGATGGTGTGGACCTTGGTCTTTTTGGTCCGCACATTGACCTTGGTATGTTCACCGATGATGACACGAAAAAACTGGCTGATAAACTAAAAGGTCTCAAACTAAATGTAGGGAGTCTGGTAGCACCCATCTGGGGTGGTCCTGCCATGGGTAGCAAAGAAGAGCGAGCTACGTTTGTAGATATGGTGCGCAAGTCATGTGAATTTGGAAAGCGGTTAAATGAATTGGGCGTACGTCATTATGGAGTAGTGCGCATTGACTCTGCCAGCTCTCCTAAAAAGTGGGCGGCTGATCCGGTTGGCAATACAAAACTCATCGCACAAACATTTCGTGAAGCCTGTGATGTAGCCGCTGACTTTGGAGAAAAACTTGCGGCTGAAGGAGAAATCTGCTGGGGTGGTATGCACAGCTGGAGAGCGATGTTGAATACACTCGAAGCAGTAGATCGTCCGAACATCGGCTTCCAGGCCGACATGGCACACACGTTATTATATACGATGGGTTATAATAGTCCGGAAGATCGCATCCTGCCAAAAGATTTTGACTGGAACGATCGCAAGATCCTGGACGAAGCACTTAAAACATTGACGAAAGCACTTCGCCCCTGGACGATTGATTTTCACGTTGCGCAAAATGATGGTTCCGTATTTGGTTCAGGATCGCATGATAAAACAGGAAGGCATTGCCAGGCTACTGATCCCAATGGTAAATTGGATATCGCACATGATGCAGGTCACTGGCTGCGTGATGAAAATGGTAATCTCACCAAAGCGTTCAAGCATATCTGCTGGGATGGATGCATGTTCCCGAATGAGGTGATGAATCGTCAGCAAACATGGAATGATATTCTGGCTACGATGATTAAGGTGCGTGAGGCGCATGGATGGAGTGAATAAAAAAAGCAGTTAACAAAAGGCAATTGACAATTGCACCCTCATTTGTTGTCAATTGTTCATTGTCAATTGTCAACTTGTAAATAATTACAGATAAGGATTAAATACATCAACTATGAGCAATAAAAAACAACTAAGAATAGGATTGGTCGGAACAGGTTTCATGGGCAGAACGCACTCCAACGGTTATAATCGCGTGGGAAATTTCTTTCCGGAACTTCAATTTGAACCTGTATTAAAAGCAGTGTGTGCACGCAGCGAAGATAAAGTCAAGGCATTTGCAGAGCAATGGGGTTATGAATCTGTTGAAACAGACTGGAAAAAACTGGTGGCACGTAATGACATTGATGCCGTTGATATTTGTACTCCCAACGACACGCACGCTGAAATTGCCATCGCGGCAGCGGCAGCTGGTAAAATGATTTTGTGTGAAAAACCATTATCAAGAACACTGGCCGAAGGACAGCGCATGGTGGAAGCCATTAAAAAAGCGAACGTAGCCAACACGGTGTGGTATAACTACAGAAGACTTCCTGCAGTGACACTCGCAAAGCAGATCGTTGCTTCCGGAAAGTTGGGACGCATCTTTCATTACCGCGCAAACTTTTTACAAGACTGGACGATCAGTGCTGATCTTCCCCAGGGTGGAACAGGACTATGGCGTTTGGATTCAGATGTAGCTGGTTCAGGAGTAACGGGCGACTTGCTCGCGCATTGCATTGACACTGCCATGTGGCTCAATGGAGGCATCAAAGATGTATCGGCCATGACCGAGACGTTTATTAAAGATCGTGTTCATCAGTTGACAGGCAAAGTGCAAAAGGTGGGTATTGATGATGCCTGTCTTTTTCATTGTCATTTTGAAAATGGATCACTGGGTTTGTTTGAATCCACGCGTTATGCACGCGGACATAAAGCGTTGTAT
>JANOUH010000518.1:0-3090 GCA_031416795.1 Cytophagales bacterium
TGAGCCTCGAGTGGATTCTCAAAGCTGAAAGCTCGCAGCTCATAGCTATTCGGAAGAGCCTTTGCGGTCGTGAATTCTGATTTTGCTCAAATCAATCTCTTCATCTTCCTGCTCACCGATAAAACTTGAATCAAAGTCATCAATAGGTAGGTGCTCTTTCGATTTCTTAGGCTTATCAAAGGTCATGATGAGTGCCGGTAACAAAATCAGGTTGGTAAACATGGAGATGATCAGCGTGGTTGAGGTCAGCAATCCCAGGGCAACCGTTCCTCCAAAATCAGAAAAAGCGAAAATGATAAATCCGGCAAACAATACGACCGAAGTGTACACAATGCTCTTACCTGTCTCCAGGATACTTTCGCTCACGGAACGAGGTACAAAAAATCCACTTGCGAGAAGCTCCTGTCGATACTTAGCCAAAAAGCGGATGGAGTTATCAACTGAAATACCGAATGTGATACTGAAGATCAATGCGGTGCTCGCTTTGAGTGGAATATTGAAATATCCCATCAGGCCTGCGGTGATCATCAGAGCGATCAGGTTCGGAATTAATGAAATCAAAATCATGCGGGCATTCGCAAATAAGATAGCCATCGAAAGTGTAATGAGTATGCAAGCTAAAACCAAACTCTCGGTAAGGTTCGCTATTAGAAACTTATTGCCTTTGATGAATATTTTAGAAGAGCCTGTAACCGTAACGGTAACCGAGTCGCTTTCAGAACGCAACGTCTTTTTAAGTTCTGTCACCAGCGCATCTGCTTTGGGTTGAATCACCTGATTCACGAGTGAGTCCATTTTGATTGATCCGATGTCAACCATTTGCATAGAGATGCGCATTTTGCTATACGTTGAATCAACAAATGAATTGAATAATCCGCTGTTATCCGATTGTCCTTTCAGGTAACTCAACACATACTTTGCTTCCATATCCGAACTTGGAAGACCATACCATTCCGGATTGTTTCTATAATAAGCTTGCCGCGAAGCTTTGATAAAACTCAATATTGAAATCGGGCGGGAAGTTACCGTGATTGAATCGAGTGAAGACTCAAATGATTCAATGGTTCGTGCAATCTTTAAACTTTGTAGTGGCTTCTTTCTCTTGGTCTTCAGGTCAATCTCAATCTCCAGTGGCATAATACCATTGAAATTCTCCTCCACAAATTTCAGGTCTTTTTTAATATCACTTTCTTCCGGAATATCATCCACCATGTAGGAAACTGAATAAAGCCGGGTCATTCCAAATATGGCGATAACGGTAATGGCAATTGTAGCGGCATAAATGAACATGCGATGACGGTGCACGAGCAAGTCAATCATCTTAACAAATCCACCAAGTATTTTGAAATCCAAATGCTGCAAATGCTTGGCAGTGGGCTCAGGCATCCATGATAAAATACCAGGGATCATCACCAGACTAACAACGAATAGTGAGATGATATTAATACCGGCTACAATACCAAACTCGCGCAGAATGGTAATGTCTGTTGAAAGTAATGTAAGGAAACCAATGGCAACGGTGAGGTTGGTGAGGAATGTAGCCAAACCCATCTTCTTCACCACCGCTTCAATCGCTTCAAATTTATTTTTACGATTCACGTACTCGAGGTGATACTTGTTCAGTAAATAAATTGCGTTGGTTATGCCTATGGTTACAATAACAGGAGGAATCAACCCACTCAGCAAACTGATCTTAAAACCTAACAACGCTATCGTACCGATCGTCCACACCACCACAACACCAATCATGATCATGGAGAAAATAACGGCCCTGATCGACCGGAAGAATAACAACATGATCACACCAGTAACAATGGCAGAGAGGTAGAGGAAAAACGAAAGTTCCTTACGCACCTGAAACGCCATCACCGAACGTACAAATGGCAAACCTGCATAGTGAATCTTTATTCCCGTTTGCTGGCTGAATTCTGTTCCGATTTTAATCAATGCGTTGGTTACATCTATTCTTTTGGCTGAGTTAGCATACTCCTTATTCATGGGGGCTAATACCAGCGTAGCTCCGTTGTCAATATTGACTAATTGCCCCATGTAAAATTTCTGGTCGCGCGCTATGGCCAATAAACTATCAAGTTGTTGTTGCGAGTTGATCTCATCCGGAAACAAAGGATCGAGATAGAATTTCTTTTCGACTGTATCCTTGAGGATAATCCGCATTAGCGGTAGCGATAGCACTTCGTTTACGCCATCTATTTTTTTAACGTCATTACTAAACTGCTTGAGTCTTTTAAAATTTTCGAGTTGGTAGATGGCGCTGTCTTTGATCCCTATTGCCATCATGTTTCCGTCTTCACCAAACTGCGCCTTGAACTTATTTAAGAACACCATTTCAGGATCATTGGGAGGAACGGTGCGCATGAAATCATAACTCATCTCCACCTTCGAAGCATAGTAGCCCATCACTACGGTGATGAGTGCTATGACAACCGTAAGCGGTAATCTGAACTTGATGATAAACTGCGCAGTTTTAGTCCACATGATAAGCGAGGTAATCCATTTTGATGAAGGCTTAAAACTAAGAATTTTTGGATAGATTCTACCTGACCGTAGTCATTTTACCAAATTGGCAGGATGATAGAATAGGTTGACATAAATGATAACGGAGGGATTTAAACCCTCCGTTATTCAATCTTAAAGCATTCTATATTCTTAGATGTGAATCACTTCACCATAAGCGGCTGCGGCTGCTTCCATAATGGCTTCGCTCATTGTTGGGTGAGGGTGAACGGTCTTAATAATTTCATGGCCGGTGGTTTCCAGCGTGCGTGCGGCCACGATCTCGGCAATCAGCTCCGTCACATTAGCTCCGATCATGTGGGCTCCTAAAAGCTCACCATATTTTGCATCGAAAATCAATTTCACGAAACCATCTGATGCACCGGCTGCTTTCGCTTTGCCTGATGCAGAGAATGGAAACTTACCAACCTTGAGCTGATAACCCGCCTTCTTAGCAGCTTCTTCCGTATAACCTACCGAAGCAATTTCAGGAGAGCAATACGTGCAACCAGGAATGTTATTATAGTCAAGCGGCTGCGGATGGTGACCTGCAATTTTCTCTACGCAAATGATTCC
>JANOUH010000519.1:0-2981 GCA_031416795.1 Cytophagales bacterium
ATTAAACCCAATAAACTATTGACGATTTTTTCTTTATCTGACGAGCTTTCTATTTCTATGATGGCAGCGTCAGGTAAGTATTGAAATGTTTGTTCGCGGGATGAAAGACCGAGTATAATCTTGTACTTGCCTGATCCAAAAAATACTGTTTTTTCTTCGAATACGGCTTCATAATCACCTGGGCTAATGTTAACAGGCTTTGACCACACCGTTCTTACCGGAAAGTCTTCTAATGTTGTCATTCCGACACCGATTATAAAATGTTTAATATTTTCCGTTATCGTAAACTGAATTTTTAAGCAGAAAGATTCCATCAAAGGCACCGAGACGAGAGACGTCCCCTCTACACTGGTTAACTTTAATTTTTTTACAAAACCTGGAACGGGCTCTTTTGGTTTGGTGAACTCCCACACTCCCTCTTCGTTTTTCGTTTGTAAAAAATATTGTTCAATCACATTTTGGATTGAGTCTTTTACCCTTATTTTACCACCATCCACTAAAATTGCCTGCTTGCACAAACTTTTTATGGATCCCATATTATGGCTCACAAACAAAATCGTTCTGCCACTTTTACTCACGTCCTCCATCTTGCCCAAACACTTCTTCTGAAACTCAGCATCGCCTACAGCAAGCACCTCATCAATGATCAATATTTCAGGCTCCAGAAAAGCAGCAACTGCGAAAGCCAGGCGCAATTGCATACCGCTGCTGTAGTGTTTCAAGGGTGTATCTAAAAATTTCTCTACGCCACTAAAATCCACAATCTCATCGAACTTTGCTTCAATCTCCCTTCGCTTCATTCCCAACAAAGAACCATTAAAGAAAACATTTTCTCTTCCTGTCAGTTCAGGATGAAAGCCCGTGCCCACTTCGAGCAAACTAGCAATACGACCACGCGAAACAATGCGCCCTGTGGTGGGTGGAGTAATCTTCGAAAGGATTTTTAATAGAGTCGACTTACCCGCTCCGTTTTTTCCAATGATGCCCAAAGACTCACCCGGCTGTACATCAAACGATACATCCTTCAGTGCCCAAAAGTCTTCCTTTTCATTTCGCTGAAACTTAATTGCGCTCATCATGCGCTCGCGCAAACTCAGATACCCGCCAGTAAGGTGCTGTATCTGGTATTTCTTGCCAATGTTTTGTATTTCTAAAATGGGCTTCATGACGGCTATGCAAAATCGGCAAAAAAATCCTCTGTCCTTTTGAAATAAAATATTCCTGCCAGTAACAAGATTAACCCGGATAACAGGCTGACACCTAAAAAATAAAAATCAGGAGTGATGCCCGTAAGCGGAAAGCGGAATAACTCCACAGCAGCATACATAGGGGAACAAACCAGCATGTATTGCAGTATGGGATATTTAAGCAATGAAATGGGATAGATAACCGGTGTTAAAAAAAACAGTACCTGCACCATAAAAGGAATCACATACCTGAAATCGCGATACTTCACATTTAATGCAGCCAGCCATGAACCGAGGCCCAGCGTAGCAATTATGGCTATCAGTAAAGAAAGCGGCCAAATGAAAATTGCTGACCATAAAACCGGTTGTTGATAATAAACCAATATTCCTGCAAACAATATAAACGTCATAAGAAAATCAAACAAGGCCACCAAAACAGAGGAAACGGGTATGATGAGTCGGGGGAAATAAATTTTCTTAATAATTAAGGCATTGTTCACCATACTATTGGAAGCACTGACAAGGCCGGAAGAGAACATATTCCATATCAATAAACCAGAAAACACATAGACAGGATAAGGAAGATTTTGGGAGGGGATATTTAGTGCCATCCCGAAAAACAAAGTAAAAATGATCATCATCATCAGTGGCTGAAGTATCGCCCACAAAAAACCCAAAGTCGTTTGTTTGTATTTGATTTTGATGTCGCGCCAGGTAAAAAAATAAAACAGTTCACGGTAGTGCCATAGCTCCTGCCAGTCAAACCATTTTCTGGTGGAAGATTCTATGCTATACTCAATGGGTTCGGTCATGATTCTGTTTTACACCTTTCGATTAAAAGGATATTCCCTTTCTATTCTGCAATTTTGTGCCAAGTTACCATGAAAATTCTTTTCCTAGTACCCTATCCTTTACAAGAAGCTCCGTCACAGCGTTTTCGCTTTGAACAATACTTTGAAATTCTTGCCAGCCAAGGGCATAGCATCAAGACACAAAGTTTCCTTCCGTCTCATAATTGGCAATTATTTTTCAAAACCGGAAACTCTTTACAGAAAGCCCTAACGCTTATCAGGGGATTCCTTAAAAGGGTCTACGCCCTATTAATAGCGCCTTCGTATGATTTCATTTTCATCCATCGCGAAGTGACCCCCATAGGACCTCCTATTTTTGAATGGATACTTGCAAAAATTTTGAGGAAGCGAATTATCTACGATTTCGATGATGCTATCTGGCTGACCGATAGAGTTCAGGAATCTCCGTTACTGAAAATTTTAAAATGGAGGCAAAAGGTAAAAGACATTTGCCGTTGGAGTTATAAAGTAAGTTGTGGAAATGAATACCTGAGAGGGTTTGCTCTCCAACACAATTCAAACACCATTTATGACCCCACCACAATTGATTGTAAAAACAAGCATAATCCAGCATTGTATGAGTCAAAAAAAATAAATGAACAGGTAGTAATTGGCTGGACGGGCTCTCACTCAACACTTAAATATTTAGAAGCGATTGAGGTTGTACTTCAGAAACTAGAGAATCTGTTTCCATTCATTTCCTTTCTTATTATTGCCGATCAGCCTCCTCCACTTCATTTGGAGAGGCTTACTTTTATCAAATGGAATCCGCAAACTGAAATTGCTGACTTGTTGAAAATGGATATTGGTATTATGCCTCTTCCCGAAGATGAATGGTCAAAAGGTAAATGTGGTTTCAAAGCGCTTCAGTATATGGCCCTTGAAATCCCATCTGTGGTTTCACCGGTTGGGGTAAACATCATGATCATCAATCATGAAACTG
>JANOUH010000520.1:0-5638 GCA_031416795.1 Cytophagales bacterium
TTATTTCACAAAAATAAGTTGAAGTAGCTGACAGCTACGTAACAAACATCACACAAGTAAAACAATGGCAAAATACTACCTTCGCACCCCGAATGAAAAATAAAAGAACAAGTTGTTCGTCTATCGGGTTACACTACTAAAAAATCACCAAGCGATATCATGAGTAAACCAAAAGTTACCCTTAAACAGGTGTTTAAAACGATTATCTGGCCTAGAAGAAAATTAATTGGGATAGGATTGATTCTTATTGTCATCAGCCGGTTGGCTGGATTGGTGCTGCCATTAGCCACTAAGTATCTGATCGATGATGTAATTGCCAAAGGCGACTTATATATGTTGAAGATGGTGTTGATTGCCGTGGTAGCATCCATCACGTTACAAGCCATCACCTCCTACTTGCTTACCAAAATCCTAAGTGTGGAAGCACAACATCTGATCTCTGTGCTTAGAGCCCAGGTACAGAAACATTTATTGAAACTCCCCACACGCTTCTTTGACAATCAAAAATCTGGTGCGTTAGTTTCACGCGTCATGACGGATGTGGAAGGTGTGCGCAATCTTGTAGGAACCGGCTTGGTGCAATTGGTGGGTGGATTTTTAAGTGCGGCCATTTCGTTGGTATTAATGATCCGCATCAGCCCGATGCTTACGCTATATGTGTTGGTCCCCGTGTTGATATTCGGTTTGATCTCATTAAAAGCATTTGCTTACATACGGCCTGTATTCCGCGAACGAGGTAAACTGAATGCAGACGTTTCAGGACGTTTAACTGAAACATTGAACGGTGTGCGGGTGATTAAAGGCTTCAATGCCGAAGCACAAGAAATAAAAATCTTTGAAGATGGCGTTGAAAAATTATTTCAGAATGTAAAGAAGACGCTTACCTCCACCAGTATCGTTACCAGTGCCGCTACATTTTTACTGGGCCTTGCCAGTGCCGGCATTTTGGGAATTGGTGGTTACATGATCATTCAAAATCAATTGACCTTTGGAGATTTTCTTTCGTTCACTCTTTTCCTCGGCTTCATGATTGCACCCATTGTTCAAATGAGCAACATCGGCAGTCAGCTGACAGAATCCTTTGCCGGATTGGATCGCACCGAAGAGTTGATGAACATGCCCATTGAAGACGATGGCACCATTCGCACCACTAAAATCGGAAACATCAAAGGCGATATCGAATTCAAAGACGTGTCGTTTGCTTATGAAGAAGGTAAACCCGTATTAAAAAATATTTCTTTCTCCGCCCCAGCGGGATCAGTTACAGCATTGGTAGGAACTTCCGGCTCAGGTAAAACAACCATTGCCGGATTGGCCGCTTCATTTCTTAATCCGGATAGTAGTGGTATCATTACCATTGATGGATTGGATTTATCAAAAGTTTCTCTGGATAGTTATCGAAGTCAATTAGGGGTTGTATTGCAGGATGATTTTCTTTTTGAAGGATCCATCCGTGAAAATATTTTATTCCCTCGCCCTCAGGCATCCGAAGAAGAATTGCAAGGTGCCGTGAAAGCTGCTTTCGTTCATGAGTTTACAGATCGCTTTGAACTAGGACTTGATACGATAATCGGTGAACGTGGAGTAAAACTTTCTGGTGGTCAGCGCCAACGCATTGCCATTGCGAGAGCCATTTTGGCCAACCCCCGCATATTAATTTTGGATGAAGCTACCTCGAATCTCGATACAGAAAGCGAAAGCTACATTCAGGAGAGTTTGCGCACACTCATGAAAGGACGAACCACCTTTGTAATTGCTCACCGGCTTAGCACGATACGACAAGCCACACAGATTTTAGTGGTTGAGCAAGGACAGATTCAGGAACGCGGAATGCATGAAGAGTTGATTGAAAAGAAAGGCCGGTATTTTGAGTTATATACTTATCAGGCTAGAATTTAATTTAGTTATTGACTCCCTGGTTGATCGTTGTTATTGAGGGACCCAAGAACGATCAACATCAACTATGAATCATAATTCAATCTTTTTGTGAAGGCGCTTTTTGTTAGACGTTTATCTCGTTTAACCTTGAGAAAGGTTGTTAAACGACATTAATTTCAATGCCAGCAAAGTTTTGCTTTGAACAACCAAATCTTTTTCAAGATTTGACTTATCTTACTTACTAAAATCTTGATATGAAGCGATCATTGTTGATTCTCCTGGTTGGTTGCACAGCTTTCATTGGAGCTATTATTGGATCCATTTTCACCGTTAAGTTTATTGATGTTGATCCGGCCTACAAATCCATTGAGGAAAGGCAAAATCTTAAATTCACTAATTATAGAATTGACACTGCTACACGGTTTTCATCCGGAGTAAATTTTGAAACTGCAGCTCGCCTGGTAACTCCAGCGGTAGTACACATTCGCATTGCCTATGGAGGTGGTAAATTTAGTCTCAATGCCTTTGATTCCTATCTTAATCCGCACGCGCAATCATCCGGATCAGGAGTAATTATTTCCGATGACGGATATATCGTTACCAACTATCATGTGATTGAAGATGCCAACTCCATAGAAGTGGTCATGAATAATAATCAGCGTTTTTTTGCTAAAGTGATTGGTCGTGACCCAAGCACGGATCTTGCCTTGCTAAAAATCAAAGCAAAGAATTTACCGTTTGTGAAATATGGCGACTCAGATCGTATAACCCCGGGTGAATGGGTGTTGGCTATTGGAAATCCTTTTGATTTGAACTCGACAGTGACTGCAGGAATCGTTAGCGCAAAAGCCAGAAACATTGGTATCCTACGCGATAAAAATCAATTGCAGATTGAGTCATTCATTCAAACCGATGCGGCTGTAAATCCTGGCAACAGCGGTGGCGCTTTGGTAAACATGCAAGGTGACCTGATTGGCATCAACTCAGCTATTGCAACGGCTACCGGAGGCTATGCTGGTTATTCATTCGCCATCCCAACCAGTCTGGTAAAAAAAATAATGGATGACCTTTTGGAATATGGACAAGTGCAACGTGGTCTTCTTGGTGTACAGATTGTTGATGTGTCGGCAGCATTGGCTGAAGATCAGGAATTAGATGTCTTTCAGGGCGTATTTGTTAATGTAGTCAATGAAGGAAGTTCGGCTCAACAAGCGGGCATAGAAGTAGGCGATGTGATCACCGGCATCAATGATCATTTGGTGAACAGTGTATCCGAGCTACAAGAATGGGTAGCACGCAACCGGCCTGGCCAAACAGTGAAAGTAACCTTCCGAAGAAAAGGAAAGGAGCAAGACGTAAAAGCTGTGCTAAGAAATTATGATGGATCCTCTGAATTGAAGAAAAAAGAAATAGAATATGAAATAGAAGGTGCCACATTTGAAGACATCCCCTACTCTAAGCTCACTAAGTTAAATTTAGATGGTGGTGTTCTCATAAAGAAACTCACCTCAGGAAAATGGAAGAAAGCCGGATTGCAGGAAGACTTTATCATTACGCACATTGATAAAGTTGTTATTGACAATGTGAGCGATCTTAATCGTGTGATGGAAATGAAAACGGGTGGCGTGCTTATAGAGGGATTATTTTCAAACGGTGAAAAAGGAACGATTGGGATGGAGTGGTAAATTAGTACCTTTGCCATCGACAAAAGCTTCACCTCATGCAAAACTTTGGTATTTCTGAAGCCCTGACTACCCTGGGCATAAATAGATCAAATCCTGGAACCTCCACTGGTCAAAAATGGATCAAAACAAAAGGACAATACTTGTCATCATTTTCACCGGCCGATGGAAAGTTAATTGGAAAAGTCCAGGCTACCGATGAGGCGGCATTCAATAAAGTAGTAGCACAATCACATAAAGCCTTTTTGGAGTGGCGTTTAGTGCCCGCACCAAAGCGAGGTGAAATAGTGCGTCAGATTGGAGATGCTCTACGCAAATACAAAGAACCGCTAGGTAAACTTGTTTCTTACGAAATGGGAAAATCCTACCAGGAGGGATTAGGTGAGGTGCAGGAGATGATTGATATCTGCGACTTTGCCGTTGGCCTTTCACGTCAGTTGAACGGCTTAACCATGCATTCAGAAAGACTCAGTCACCGCATGTATGAGCAATATCATCCGTTGGGTGTTGTCGGTGTTATTTCAGCATTCAATTTTCCCGTGGCCGTTTGGTCGTGGAATGCTATGATTGCCTGGGTGTGTGGTGACACATGTATTTGGAAGCCCTCAGAGAAAACTCCGCTATGCAGTATTGCTTGTCAGAATATAGTGAACAAAGTTTTTAAGAAGAACGGTGTGCCGGATGGCGTTTCATGTATCATCAATGGTGACTACAAGGTAGGTCAGCTCATGGCATCAAATGAAATTATTCCTTTAGTGTCAGCTACAGGCTCTGTGCGCATGGGCAAAGCTGTGGGACGTACGGTAAGTGAACGATTAGGAAGAGCTTTGTTAGAATTAGGTGGCAACAACGCAATCATCGTAAGCGAGTATGCTAACCTGGATATTACCATTCGAGCCGCAGTATTCGGGGCAGTGGGCACAGCAGGCCAACGCTGCACCACTACACGAAGGTTGATCGTGCATGAGCATGTTTATGATTTGGTAAAAGAGAAATTGAAGAAAGCTTACGGTCAATTACGAATAGGAAATCCACTTGATCA
Source organism: Cytophagales bacterium (assembly GCA_031416795.1). Lineage (GTDB taxonomy): Bacteria > Bacteroidota > Bacteroidia > Cytophagales > Cyclobacteriaceae > ELB16-189. Next base: position 4,603 of record JANOUH010000520.1, read on the forward strand.
AAATAATCATGTTGGTCCGTTGATTGATACCCTGGCTGTAAAAGCCTATCGCAATGCCTTACAAAAAGTAAAATCTTCAGGAGGAAAATTTGTGGTGAGTGGTGGCTTGCTGAAAGGGAAAGGTTACGAATCAGGTTGCTATGTGAAACCTGCTATTGCTGAGGTTGAAAATGAGTTTGAAATAGTTCAACAAGAAACGTTTGCTCCTATTCTATATTTAATCAAGTTTAAAACTCTTACGGAAGCGATCGCATTACAAAATGGAGTGAAGCAAGGTTTATCTTCTGCGATCATGACTACTCGCCTACAAGAAATGGAGCAGTTTCTTTCTCACACAGGATCAGATTGTGGAATCGCGAATGTAAACATTGGAACATCAGGAGCTGAAATTGGTGGTGCCTTTGGTGGTGAGAAAGAAACCGGAGGGGGAAGAGAGTCTGGCTCAGATTCATGGAAAGTTTACATGAGAAGACAAACTAACACGATTAACTATGGAGATAGTCTTCCGCTAGCCCAGGGAATAAAATTTGAGATATAGTCTTAATTGTATAGCAATCATAGAAAAACTAACTTACGAATATACCTAGAACCCATGGCTGAAAGAAAGTACCCGACCATCATGCTCATTGACGACAATGAGATTGACAACCTCATCAATCAAAAAATGATTGAGGCTGCCGTCATTGCAGATAAAATTTATACCCACACCGGTGCAAAGAGCGGACTTGAGTTTTTACGTAACATGGAAAAGTTAGAGTTGGCCGATAAAATCTTACCGGATATTATTTTTCTTGACATTGATATGCCGCTGATGGACGGGTTTCAATTTTTAGATGAATTTGAAAAATTGGGGGCTCTGGTTAAGAAAAAGTGTAAAGTAATTATGCTTACTTCCTCCATCAATCCACAAGATTATAATCGCTCTAAGAAATATCCTACCATTAAGCTGTTTCTTAATAAGCCTTTATCTTTTGAAACAATTAAAGAGATCAATGTCTGATTGAACAGGTTAATCAGTTACCAGGCCCATCAATAT
>JANOUH010000521.1:0-14203 GCA_031416795.1 Cytophagales bacterium
AACAGGAATTTTTTACTTTTTTTGTCCATAACACTTTAATTGAAATTTTAACGAAAAAAACTACACTATGAAATTAATATATCTCTAATATTCCCGGGTCCGGGAAAACAGATGTGATAGCATTAAGAACGCGAAATGAAATATTCTCATCAAGAAGTAATTTCATAACGCCACGGTTGCCCTTCTTTCCCTGTCTGCAGAAATGCGAGACAAGCAAGTATTTGATCCCTGGTCAGATTGGGGATAGTCAGAAATAATATCCTCGTTTGACATGCCCGATGCAAGCCAGCTCAATACATCGTAAACTGAAATGCGAGTACCTTTTATGCACGGCTTGCCAAAGCGTACCAGGGGATTGATCTCAATGTAGTCTCTGTAATCCATATTCAAAGTTAACGATTTTCCAGCTCCTCAAAATCAATATCCATCACGGCAAATTTTTGCCATCCTATAAAATCAAAATGCCACCATTCCGAAGCATTTACTTTAAAGCCATGTTTTTCCATGGCATCGATCAACGTTTTACGGTTCTTTCGGATAACCGGATCGGCAACCGGAGTAGTGGGCCAAGCCTCCTTCTTAAATGAATCATACTCCGTTGGCATAGGCAGCTCCTTACCTGTTTTTAAATCGATAACGGTCAGGTCCAATGCGCAACCACGATTGTGCCGCGATCCTTTGTACGGTGAAGCTACATACGTGGTGTCGTGATAAGTCTCGTAAAACATGACCGTGGCAGAGTAGGGCCGATATCCATCAAAAATCTTGAGGCCCAGTCCCAGTTTTTTTAAATCAGCCTGAACCCTTTTCAATGACTCGGCTACAGGCCTGCGCGCATACGCACGGGCAAGGTTATAGATTTTCTTACCCGTAAAATTATTGGTGGTGGCATACCTGATTTCTATGGTCAGGTCAGGAATAAATTTAGTCAGGTTTACTAATTCGTTTTCCGGGTTGGTTACGATACTCTTTTTATACTCCGTCATTTTCATAGCGGTAATCCCGTATTTGTTTTGGGCAATCAGGTTTAACGAGCATAGGCATAAAATTATCAGACCGGTTGTTTTCATGTTTGAGTGCATTGATTCCCATAAAGTTAATTACTTAACTTTCGATATTGTCCTTCTCAACATGAAAATCATAAAACGAATCGTACTGAGTCTGATTGCTATTGTACTTCTGATTGCGATCATCGGATACCTTTATCTCCAAACCACCAAACCTGCTTATTCAGGTGAGATTACACTTGTTGGTTTAAAAGACAAGGTCGAAGTATTGTATGACGATTATGGCGTGCCTCACATTTATGCGCTAAATGAAGAAGATGCCTATTATGCATTGGGATACGCCCATGCGCAAGATCGACTTTTTCAGATGGAGATGATCCGAAGAGCTGCAGGTGGAAGACTTGCCGAGATATTAGGACCTGACCTATTGAAAACAGACAAACTCTTCCGAACACTGGGCATCAACAAATTCGCACGCGAGCATGCAGAAAAATATTTGAGTGCCGATACTGCAGCCTTTCAAAAAGCGGCACATGCTTATCAGAAAGGAATCAATCAATTTATAAAAACTGGAAAGACTCCGCTTGAGTTTTCCATCATCGGCATACCCAAAGAAGAATTTAAACCGGAAGACATTTACCTGGCTGCCGGCTTTATAGCCTTTGGCTTTGCGGAAGGGTTGCGGGTAGATCCTGTCCTTGAAAAAATTCGAAATGAACTAGGTGAAGAATATTTGAAAGATATCGCGGTCCAGACGCCATCAAATGCGGTGAAGATCAAAAATTTTAGCGGACTTGTAAAAAGCAATGCTACCGATTCAATGATCGCTTTTGTAAGTGACGCGCTTGAAAAAATCCCAGTACCACTTTGGCAAGGCAGCAATGGTTTTGTCATTGCGGGTGAAAGAACGGCATCTGGGCTTCCAATTTTAGCTAACGATACGCACATTGGTTTTGCACAGCCTGCCGTATGGTATGAAGCACAAATCGAATATCCGGGCTTTCGTTTTTATGGTCATCACATGGCTGGCTTGCCTTTTGGCATGTTGGGTCAGAATGATTTTAGCGGATGGGGAGTAACCATGTTTGAAAATGATGACATCGATTTTTTCTATGAGGAGTTTGATGAAAATGGTAAAGTAAAGTATAAAGGCGAATGGGTAGATGTGCAGTGGCGAAAAGAACTTATTAAAGTTAAGGGAGGCACCGATGTTGAAATAACAATTCCGATAACGCCCCACGGAAACATAATTAATGATGTGATTGAGTTTACGGATGAAGAAAAACCTGTTGCCCTTTCCTGGCTATTAAATCAAATTCCCAACCAGGCCTTACAGGCGGCTTATGAATGGAGTCATGCTAAAAGTTTTGCCGAATTTGAACATGCCTCTTCATTATTCTCTTCACCCGGTCTGAATATTATGTATGGCGATGTGAAAGGAAATATTGCCTGGTGGGCAGTTGCCAAGCTTCCGGTTCGTCCTTCACATGTGGTATCCAAATTCTTTCTGGATGGCGCCAGTGGTCATGATGACAACTTAGGCTTTTATAACTTCTCAAAAAACCCACATGCAGTAAATCCACCATGGGGTTATGTATACTCGGCCAACAACCAACCGGATAGTGTGGATGGTGTATTGTATCCCGGATATTATTATCCACGAAGCCGGGCTGGCCGTGTAGAAGAATTAATTAAACAAGAAAAGAAATGGACGATGGATGACATCAAAACGATTGATCTCGATGTAACCTCGCACATGCATGCGGATGTTGCTCATGAGGTTGCATCGATACTGAAGTCGATCAACAAAAGCGAATTCAACTTCATCACGTCACAGCTCGAAAGCTGGAATGGTGAACATGGAGCTGATCAAACAACGCCTGCTATTTATAACAACTTGCTCGCTCAAATTATGCGTAAAGCAATGGCGGATGAGATCTCTGATAAAGCCTTTGAATCCCTGGCTGCCACCTCCATTCTTAAAAATACCTACGAGCAGTTTATCAAAAATGAAACCTCACCGTGGTGGGATAAACGAAAAACAGAACAAAAAGAAACCCGTGCCATCATTGTAGAGGAAGCAACGCGAAAAACAATTGAAATACTCACTGGGATTTTCGGAGCCAATCCTGACGACTGGAAGTGGGGGAAGATACACACCCTCACGCATAAACATCCGCTGGATGCCGTGAAGCCTTTGAGAAGCTTCTTCAACGTAGGTCCATTTGAAGTAAGCGGAGGCAGCGAGGTAATCAACAACCTGCATTATAAATTAGACACCACCGGATATTTTAAAGTGGATGGTGGCCCTGCTCTTCGCAAGATCACCGACTTCAGTAATATCGAAAATGGAGAAACCGTTTCGCCTACCGGCCAATCCGGTAACGTAATGAGCGCACATTATGGCGATCAGGCTGAAATGTTTGCTACCGGAAAATTCAGAAAGATGCTGATGAATCGTGATGAGATAAAAACAAAATCGACTACCCTTCTACTTAAACCAGGCACGAACTAACATGAATATCGATATACTCCGCGCACAAACTCCGGGATGTAGAGGGAAAATTCATTTCAACAATGCGGGCGCTTCACTTATGCCTCAACCGGTAATCGATTCGATGATCGGGCATATTCAGCTCGAAGCCACTATGGGTGGTTATGAATCTGCTGACTTGAAAGCAAAAGAAATTGCAGGTTTCTATGATTCCGTAGGACAATTATTGAATTGCTCAGCCAAAAATATTGCTTTTACTTCTAGTGCTACCAATTCATTTTCACGTGGGCTGTCTTGCATACCTTTCCAGGAAGGTGATTCCATTTTATTGGCCAATGAAGATTATATCTCAAACCAAATTGCTTTTCTATCACTTCAAAAAAAAATCAAACTTAAAATTTTAAGACCCAAAAGTTTAACATCTGGTGGGGTTGATGTAGAAAACATGAAGCGACTGATGGATGTTCATCATCCGAAATTAGTTTCGCTTACGCATGTTCCCAGCAACACAGGATTAATTCAACCGGTGGAAGAAGTGGGTAAGCTCTGCGAAGAAAGAAATATTTATTACCTGGTCGATGCGTGTCAGTCTGTAGGACAAATACCAGTAGATGTTCAAAAAATTCGTTGTGATTTTCTAAGCGCCACCATGCGAAAGTTCTTACGCGGTCCAAGAGGAGCAGGATTTTTATATGTATCGGATAAAATCATCAATCAAAAATTAGAACCGCTGTTCATAGACATGCGTGGAGCTGATTGGATTTCAGCCGATGAATATTCTCCCCGCATGGATGCGCGCAGGTTCGAGGAGTGGGAACTTCCTTATGCCTTAGTGCTGGGAAGTAAAGCAGCTATTGACTATGCAAATGTGATCGGTTTAGAAAAAATAAAAGAGCGAAATACCTATTTGTGCAACAGAGTACGAAAAGGAATTTCTGAAATCAGTGGACTTCGCTTGCTGGATATTGGCGCCAATCAAAGCAGTATTATTACTGTAGAAATATCAAGGCAAGAAGCTCAGGAAGTGTTACATGGCTTGCGCAATGAAAATATTAATACTTCTGTTGGGCATCGCAGTTTCGCTTTGATCGACTTTGAAGCCAAGGATGTAGAATGGGCTTTGCGCATATCTCCACATTATTACAATACGGAAGAAGAAGTGGACATTCTAATCCATGTTTTAAGGAAATATCAATCATGAAATTTAAGGATGCATTGCTCAGCATATTAATTATTGAAGTGGGTATCGCCCTGCTGGCAGTAATTAATTACGGAGCAACCCTAGAAACTTTACAAGCGGTCACACGCTTTTCAGGCCGTGCCTCGCTCGCCATCTTCAGTATTATCTTTCTTTTTCAAAATCACCGTCATATTAACGTGAAGGCAATACTATCGGAAAAGTATTTCTCCATTTTTGCCATTGCGCATGGCATTCACCTGATCCAACTGCTACTCTTTGTTTATCTCTCCGGCAATGAATTGATTCCGCTGCGACTGGCCGGTGGATTTTTAGCGTACATGCTGATTTTCATTATGCCCTTTGCACAACGCATGTTTGAGCTGAATAAAATTTCTCAAAAGCAATTCTCGGTACTCACGTTGATTTATTTATACTATGTATGGTTCATCTTCTTCATGAGTTACTTGCCACGTGTGCGGGGTGAGCTGCCCAATGTAGGAGGTTCCTATTCAGAGTTTATCGTACTACTAGCCTGGGTGTCGCTGATGATGGGCATGAAACTGCAGGGTATATTGATGAGTAAGATTTCATTTAAGAAATAATTACTTACTTTTTGTTGTCGGCTTCCATGATTATTCATTCTTGCCAACCAGCTTAAGATATGTGTCCCACACTTTGCTGGATACTTTTCGCCCCAATTGTAATCCCTCCACATTATCAGCTTGAATGTGATATCCTCCCAATACTCGCGACATTCCAGCCATCTCCGCTGTCTCTGTCAACGTGGGGAAATTAATCGTAACCGTATCTCCAACATGATTAGGTTCAGTCATGGTACCGGGAACTAACTTTACAGACAATCCAAACTCTTCTTTGCCCGTGAAAAGACGCAACGCTTCTGCGCAAGCGCCACTCACGCAACTGTGGCCGGATACATAACTTGGGAACGGAGGACACAAAAAGGTTTCGGGTGAATAAGGTCGCCATTCTTCACCTTTCATTTTTATGATTCCCTTCTCTGGGCCACCCCAGCCTTCTATCATTTGCTTCTGATAATAATCATGCACGAAGGCGTAAGGTCGTGCATAGTCATAATACATTTTTGTTTCCCATGCTGCAATGAATGCATCCATCGCTGTGGCCTGCACTAAGAAATACATCTTAACATCTTCGTCCAATGTATGATTATCCCGGACTGAAATCTCCTGCGCAAAGATCAACCAGTGCCCTGCCTGTTGCACCGACTTAGGTCCATCCCTCATAAATTCTACTAATGCTTTTTGTTCTGGTGTCAGTTTGGATTGAAGCTCAACGACTTCTTTCACTTCTTCTGCCAATTGAGTTGATCCAATAGCTGGTGGTGGCCCCGGCCTGAATTGATTTGATGAATCAAGAATTAACGGTTGTACTTTACCCCACTGCGGAGTTAAACATCCGGGTGCAAACTTTCCACCTTTACCATCTGAAAAATATTTTGGTTGCCAGCGGCCAACGTCTTTAAGATTATCAGCAGAGTTGATCGGAAGGTAGTCTGTATAATCAGAGTAAGGTGATCCATCAGAATTCGCATGAGTTCCATATTGATTCGATCCATCGTTCCGCCTTGCTTCAATTACAGCATGCGCAGCAAGGTTGCCTATACCAACAGGATCTGCTGGGTCCATTGATTTATTATCAGGATCTAATCCCATCACCGTCACATAGTTTTTTAACATGACTGAATCAGAATAATAATACTCCATAAGAGTTCTATAAGCAGCATAGGTTATGGCTATCTCCTTATTCTTTAAGGTGCGCTCTTGAGCTGGTCTTCTTTCGGCATTTAAATAGACAGTCGAAGCCGTTTCATCATAACGACTCCACGCATCAAACACGGCTGTCCAAACTAAACCGAGAATGCGTGAGGTTACCGTAGGGCGAGGTCTGAATCTTTCTGTGTCATTGGCTGTAGCTTCAAGAGAAATTTTTCCCCATTTGTAAGCGACATTTTCAACTCCTTTTTTTTCTACCACTTCCTGCGATGGCTGGCTGCATGACAAAAAAAATAGGAGCACCGGAAAAAATTGATACCACCGCACATTGAATTGCCGAGACGTTTTAATTTGTAAAAAGTGATTACCCATATTAAAAATTATCAGTCGTGATGCTACTTAATTCTATATTTCATTAGCGCCAAAGCATCTGCAACACTATTTACCGGATATTTACAGAATCCATCTGAACAAACATAGATCAGTGTTTTATCCGCCACCAATTTATCACGTAAAATCTCTAAAGTTTCATCCGTTTTGCCACCTAGTGTAACCTTATATGGATTATAAGTTCGCAAAAATTCTTTTGCAACCTCATGACAAGCATTACCCACGATGGCCACCTCGTAAAAATCATGCGTAAAAGCTCCAAACAGTCTTAGCCAGTTGCTATAAAATACGGGCGATGCAGCAGCCTTTTGTTTTACCGCTATGAGCATTTCTTTGCTTTGATTTACACGACTCATATCACCTTTTATTTTACCTAAATAGAATCTGGCCAAAGCTAACTGTGAATTGGAAGCCGCCATCACATCATCCAGTGTTTCAATATTTTCAACGATTAGCTGCGCTTCACTTTTAGGCGAGTAATGATAAAGACTTGAATAGTCTAATTTAAAATTCTTTTCAACTCTATCCATAACTTCCGTTGCTCTGTTCAGCCAGATTATGTCAAATGTGTTTTCGTATATCTTAATAAAAGCCAATAGCACATTGGCATAATCATCCAACAATCCGGCATTGACTACTTTTCCGTTTTTATATATGCGGAAAATCTGACCGTTAGCGTTTTGATTTTTCCAGATGAATTCAGCTGTGCGTTTTGCTCTGGTTAAATAGACTTCATCACCGAACGACTCATAGGCATCTAAATGGCCAATGATCATCAACGCATTCCATGATGTTATGATCTTGTCATCTTTGCGCGGATACTTCCTGGATTGCCGGCTCTTCGATAACTTTTGAGTTGCCTCCTCTACTTTTCTTTTTATCTCATCAACTGGTTGATTATACTTCTTCGATAAGTCATTTAGTTCAACGTGTCGCGTCAATACGTTGCTGCCTTCAAAGTTTCCGTTTGCTGTTATCCCATAGTAATCTTGTAGTACCGGATCCGCACCAGCGATGTTCGCAAAGTCTGTGGCTTTCCAGATATAATACTCACCTTCTCCTTTTCCACTTTCAGAATCGATCGAACTGTAGTAGCCACCTGAACTATCTAAAAGCTCTCTTTCTAAAAAATCACTGATCATCTCCGCCACCCTGCGAAACTCTTCATCTTTAAATATTCTATGGCCATTGGAATAAACGCTTAACAACTGGGCATTGTCATAAAGCATTTTTTCAAAATGCGGAATCGTCCAGGTGGGGTCAGTGGCGTAACGTGAAAAGCCTCCTCCCAGTTGATCAAATATGCCACCCCGTGCCATGCTTTTCAACCAGGTTTGAACGATGGCCTTTGTATTTGGGTCTTGATGGCTGACGGAATATTCCAACAACAGATTAATTACTGATGGCATCGGGAATTTTTCCGCATCGCTGGTAAGTCCACCTAGTTTCAAATCAATCTTAGCGACCACATCCAAACATGCTTTCTTATAATCTTTCAATAAAAAAGTAGTGTCTGCTAAGTCAGTGTTGAAAACAGAATACTCATCCTTTATTCCTTTGGCGAGATGATCAGCATATTCGGTGAGGTTTTCCCGATCACTTTCGTATGCTTTTACTAATCCCTGCAAGATGCTCATCCATTTATCCTTTGGCAGATAGGTATTTACAAAAATGGGGCGACCATCAGGAAGGGCAACAATATTCAATGGCCAGCCTCCCCCTCCTAAAATTAAGTTGGCGGCTTTCATATATGTCATGTCTACATCAGGGCGTTCTTCCTTATCTACTTTTATAGAAACAAAATGCGTGTTCATCAATTTTGCAACTGCTGTATCGCTGAACGTTTCTTTCTCCATAACATGGCACCAGTGGCAAGAAGAAAAACCAATGCTGATGATCAAAAGCTTTTGTTCCTGCCTCGCCTTGTCTAACGCTTGCTGCCTCCACGGATACCAATCAACGGGGTTATAGGCGTGTTGTAAAAGATAAGGACTTACTTCGTTGATGAGTTCATTAGATTTATGAGTTGAATCAATGCTATTTTTCTTGTCGCACGAAACGCTTACGGCAATGATGAGAAAGATGGGAACGTAACGTTTCAGGAAAATCTGCATTACTATTTCAACTATACGTTTTTACTTCATTGTTGTTGAGATTGCGGAAATGGTCATTTGAGGATTTTCCTTTTCCAAGGTAACATAATTGTAGGGCGTGTTTGGAAAAATAATTTCCGTCATCACCCGCTCACCATCATTGATAAAAATTTCTACCGAAGATAAATCGAGATACAGACTTACTTTCTTTACATCCACTTTGCCCAGATCCATCGTGTGAATAGCGGGAAACACGTCACTAAAATTAGTGATTCCAGAATTTTTTCTGTCGACAGAAAAAATTCCCTGCTGAAGTGAAATAGTTACATTCTCATTCATCTCATTAGCAAATGTTATGATGAATGCCTGCTCGTTCTCTGCTAAATCAAACGTTATTAATGAGAGTGGGGTGAGTTTGGCGCTGCCAGAAAGCTTCTTCGACTCCCATTGGATTTTTTTTAGCTCAGCAACCGGTTTGAATTTTAATTCATGAGTGTCCGCTGTTTTTATCAAGGTAACCTCACGCGGCAACGTAGTCGCGCTTCGCCATGCCTGCGTGGGCACCACATTTGCGTATTGCCAGTTGCTCATCCAACCAATGAATAATCTTCTGCCATCGCTGGCGGGAATATCTGACCATGTGACACCTGCATAATTATCTGCTCCATAATCTATCCATCGCGTGGTGGTGTCCTGCGGCACGAAATTTTTTCCATCAAAGTCACCAATAAAGTATTGGGTTGCTGATCCACCTTGTGGTCCTCCCGGGTTGATGCTGACAAACAATACCCATTTAGTGTTTCCCTGTTCATCCTGAAGAGGAAATAAATCAGGGCACTCCCATACTCCACCATGTGCTCCGATTTCCTTTCCAAACTCACTGAGCTTACTCCACTTCTTCAAATCGGGAGAGCTATAAAATTCAATATGATCTTTTACTGCCAGCGTCATCACCCATTGGTTGCTCACTTCATTCCAAGAAACTTTTGGGTCGCGGAAATCACGAATGGCCGGGTTTGGCAATACAGGATTATGTTCGTACTTCGTCCACGTGCGCCCTTTATCCACGCTGTATGCGATGCCTTGTGTTTGAAAATCATTGCGACCCGCGCGTTCCCCTTCAGGATCATGATAGGTGTAAATCGCTACCATCGGTGGCGTTTGTTGGGTGCCCAGGCCGCTCGTGTTTTTCCAGTCAATCACCGCGCTTCCGCTGAAGATGAATCCCAAAGAATCCGGATACAAGGCAATGGGGAGATGCTCCCAATGGATCATGTCTTTACTCACAGCATGGCCCCAATGCATAGGACCCCACACGGTGCTATCTGGATAGTGCTGATAAAAAAGATGATACTCACCTTCATAATACACCATACCATTCGGGTCGTTCATCCAGCCTGTTGCAGGTGTGAAATGGTATTGAGGACGAAAGGTTTCGTAGCCGGCTTGATCGGGTGAACTCTTATCTTGCTGGCAAGAGCTGAAAAATAACAGGGTGATTAATAAGACCAAATAAGATTTTATTGCCTTCATATATTAAGTGGATTGCTGAATAGAAAGGAATTCATTGGGGTAGTAGAATAGAATCCTAAAAATACCAAACAGTAGTCAATTTCAAATCTCTATTGTTAATCCGTTGGCAAACATTTAGACTGGATTTTTGTTACTTCATGGAAGTCCATTCTTTACATCGAAAATCACGGGCTTCTGAATAAGAAAAAGAACAATATAGCGTCAAAGTCCTAACCTTATCACAGTGACAAAACCCATAAACTAAAAAAGAAATATGAATCGTGAGGATTTTTTAAAGCAATTAGGCGTGGCTGCCTTATTGACTTGTACCGGCAATGTGATGTTTGGTTGTAGCAGCCAAAGCGATCCCGCTCCTGCCAATGTTGATTTTACATTAGATTTATCTTCGAGTCAGTACTCCACACTCAACACTGTAGGTGGATCAGTTGCCGCAAACGGCATCATCATAGCCAGATTGAGTACGACCGAATTTGTAGCCTTGAGCCGCGCCTGCACGCATGAGGGCACCGCAGTAAACTATCGTGCAAGTCAAAAAGATTTTCTATGCCCTAATCATGGCGCAAGATTTTCAACTACCGGTTCTGTATTGGCGGGCCCTGCTAATAGCTCATTAAGAAAATACAATACCACCTTGACGGGAACCAGCCTGAGGGTGTTTTCTTAAAATTACTTAGTAGTCCAGTAATCAATCACCGTAACCTTATCCAGGTAAGGCTTTAACACTTCTACAAAAGCCTGATGATCGGGATGCACGAGGTAGTCATCGCGGTCCTTGTCGCTATGAAAGGTAACGAAGAAACAATGTGTGAGGCCCTGGTTCAGGTTCTCAGGACTTGAGTTGGTGCCCCACTCATAATCTTTAATAAGACCTATCTTACCTTTCAATGCTCCAAAAGCATCTTCTACTTTCTTAACATCCTCAGGTGTGGATGCATCGGTGAATTTAAACAGCACCACATGGCGCAATACTTTTTGAGGTTCGCTTTGCACTGCTTCAGTTTTTGGATTTGGTGAGCAAGAAGCGAAAAATAAAATGGCGAAAAGAATAAAGTAGATTTTTTTCATGGTGATTAGTGTGGTTATCAGGATGCGATTTTGTCAAAAAAGGAATGGGTAAATATACTAATACCGTGACGTAAGCTGGACATTTAGAAACATTTTAACTGGATTATTACTTTATCGCATTACTCAAAACCTGTGTTTCATATACATGGTATTCAGTTTCGGAGCCTGCTGTCCTTACAGAGTCCCTGGATAATACTTTATTGTCGAAGATGTAGAAATACTCAATCAATCCTTTTCCTCCGTCAACCAATGCTGTCTGATAAATCATCTGGCCGGCAGAATTGAATTTATAGGTATGGATTCTGAACCCCCTTCCAGAACCCAGTTGTCTTTCTTCCATTACATTGCCGTGTTTATCATAAGTCAGGTTAGTAACTGTTGCTGGTTTAACATCTCCTACAAAATAGTCCTCTTTTAAATAGGGGAATTTATCCCCACTTTGTTTGAACTTAAAGATTGAATTCATGTTCAGCTTGTTGTTTTTAAAAACCAACTCTTCCTCAATTCTGTCATTTATTCCATACTTAAAGGTTTTTATTTCCGCCTGGGAATAATCCTGCAAACAGGATATTCTGTATTCCTTTATTTTTCCTTTCCCTTCATATTCATACTTAAACTCTTCGCAGATTGATCCGCCTGATGTGAACTGAATCCACTTGACTAAATTTCTTTTTTCGTCAAATTGTCGTTCCTCTTCCTTTCTAATTTTTCTCCAATGTGAATCACTTTTCCATTTCGTCTGACTCCTGATAGGAATGTTATATTGGATGGAAGTGTCAAACAAAAATAACAAGGAAGCTAACAGCAAATTCAATTTCATCTTTTATCTATTTTTCCTAACCCACCCTGCTATTCGGCAAGCCAGATTTTCCTTGATAAAGGTTACTTTTTTAAATGTCTGGTGCCTATTCAAATTTACCTTTTTCATTATAATCAAGGTAAGATGCCCTTTCAATTGTCACAGCGATACTATCGGTTAAACTTGCTGGATGAATATCGAGCCTATAATCTCTGCTCTCACCTGCCTTTAAAATATAATAGTCACTTACGTGGATCACATACATGTTGTTGTGCCTTCGTTTTACTTTATTCACTTTTCCCTAATTGAAACTTCTGAATTTTCTTATTGCGAATATCTGCAACATAGATTGTTCCTTCATCATCAATCGCAATGTCGTGATATAGTGTATTCGGATTATTGAATTGCATGTCGAGATTCAAATCAAAATCAAAACGTAAAATGCTGGAAGCCTTTGCAATGGAGTCGTAATCAATTGCTAAGAGATAATTGTTTTTGTGGTCAACAGCAACTGAGTATAATAGGTGTGCTGATTTATTTTGCCATTGGGTTAAAAAATTACCTTCTGAATTAAATTTTTGAATCCTGTTATTTTCACGATCAGCAACATATACATTCATGTTTTTGTCTAAGTCTATACCATGAGGGGTATTAAACTCACCTTCATTAGTACCTTTGTTTAATATGCGGTCAGGGCCATTTTTACCCCTTTCAAGCAAAAATGAATTATCCCTGGAATATTTAACCACTCTACTGTTACCATAGCCATCACTTACATAAAATGAGCCATCAGGCGCAGTAGCTATATCTGTTGGTAGCCTAAAGTGAACTGAATCGTTCCCACGAATAGTTGCTTCACCGATCACTTTAAGTAGTTCTCCATTTTGGTTGAATTTTAAAATTTGTTGTAAACCAACATCCGATATCCAAATATTATTGTCCCCGTCAATTTCCAATCCATGTGGCATCAGGAATAAACCGGCACCCCAATTTTTCAAAACTTCTCCGGTTTCACTATCGATGGTAATAATCGTATTGTTTTCAATTTTTTCTTCTGGTGGTGGAAACATCCAAGGTCTTCCTGCTCGATGAAACACAACAAGGTTGTTTTCTCTATCTATGCCTAATCCAGTGGGCTGTCCTAAAACAAAACCTTCGGGTAAATTTGGCCAGTCCTTTACGAGTTTATAAGAATCATGAATTACGTTTTCTGTTGCTATCTTTTTCCCATTTGATTGATTGCAACCGATAATAAAAAGTATTGTAAATAAGTACAAGAATACTAATTTTCTATAGTTCATCTTTTTCGTGTTTGGTTAAAATGAGGCACAACAACTGCCTATGTGCAATTGCTGATATATTTATTAGGTAAGAGTCGCTCAAAAAAAGGCAAAACACAAACAATTTTGGCGAAAGCCCCTGATATTTTTTTTGTGCATGTTCAAGAATAACCTGATTGGTTGAAAAGTGTTATAAAATAAAAGAGGTTCGCATTCCCTCTATGAAAGAGTTCATACGAACCTCCTGCTTATCCCCGCACGGGATTATGCTACATTAATACTCACTACATCACTCCACTGCCCCACCAGTTCATCGGCCACAATATAGATGGCGCGATATTTCCATACAGCAGGTGCTGCAATGGGCGTGGTGTCCGTATAGTTGGGCACCGAGTCTACCGCCAGAAATTGCCAGCCACTGCCCTTGTCCGTTTCAATGCGCACGGCATCGGCTTTGCCTTTCACCCACAGAATTTCTACCTGGCCGGCAATGCTCATTAATTTGATCACCGGCTTCATCGTGTTATAGTCTGTGGTTTCTTCAGCGCCTATGATGCCAAGGTCGCGGCCAATGGCTTCGGTGTAGGCCGGATAGTTTTTTATGCGCTGCA